>JAEWJV010000242.1 GCA_023386395.1 Bacteroidota bacterium | reverse complement strand
ACATTGCTTTACCAATAGTTAAAAGTGATTTAATGGCTAATGATGTACCTGAAATACTGGGGCGAACAAATGAAAATGAGAACAGGAGCAAAATTGCAATTAGTGCAGAAAGCAAAGAAGAAGCGGACAGGTTATTCAATGGACTTTCGGCAGGCGGACAAATTGAAATGGCCATTTCCGACAGCCCCTGGGGTTCATATTTTGGTATGTTTAGAGACAAATATGGCATTGAGTGGATGGTTGACTTTGACTCGAATTATAAGGGGCAAATATAACCGGAGAAAAAAATGAACTGCTTTGAGCGCAGTTATTTATGCCTTTACCAAAAAACTGTTTCTCGTAAATTATTTAAAAACTTAATCAGCTAGGCCCTTTCTGCAGATGATAAATTCATACACTGGCCTTTAGCTTTTTCAGCTTCACGGCCATACCATAAAATGGCTTCTTCAATGCTGAGGGCATGGCCATCATTATAAATAAGAAGGCTTTCGTTTATTTTGCGGCATGGCAAATCAATTCCCTTTTGCAGCGTTGGTATATAGCATTGGCGCAGATTTATGAATTCAAAAACCACTTTCAGCCATTCATGGCCGCTTCATCCACAAACCAATGTAATTCGCCATGTACCGGCTTTATTATCTGGGAAGGATATTTTTCGGGATCGTATGGTTTGTGCATCACATTATTTAAAGCTGCCGCTTTGCCGCTTCCGCTTACAATAAAGGCAATTGAATGCGCTGCATTTGCCACGGGCGCTGTTATGGTTATGCGGTACATATCCTGTTGCTCCAGCCATAAATATGTACACCATTTGGTTTGTTCATTAACAGCATCGGCATGGCCGGGAAATAATGAAAGTGTATGCGCATCGTCGCCCATGCCCAATAGAACAATGTCAAATGTTGGCTCGTTTGTGCCTTTATTAAAATAATGCTGCAACACTTCTTCATATTCAGCAGCCGAAGTTTCGGCGCTCATATTTTCTGTTTGCATAAAATGCACATGCACTTCATTTGCCGATACATGATCCAATAAAGTTTCACGTATCATTCTTGCATTGCTGCGTTCATCGCTGTAGGGAACAAAACGTTCATCACCTATAAAAATGTTGGCACGGCTCCAGTCGATTTTATTTTTATAAGCATCGCCTGCCAAAAGCGTATAAAGCTTTTTAGCCGTGTTGCCGCCTGTAAAAGCAATTGAAAAACGTTCTTTGGTTGCCAGCGTTTTGCAGATGCAATCTACCATCCAGTTGGCAAGGTGTTCGCACAAATCATCATAATCTTTACAAACGTGCAGTTCCATTATTCAGTAGTTTATGCCGAAGATAAATACAAATATTTGATGGCCGGATTTGTCTGTAAATAAAAAAGGCCGGCGTGAAGCCGGCCTTAAAATATCAGTATCGTTGTATAAACTTATTTTAATTTTCTTTCATCAGAAACGGTAAGCTTGTGGCGGCCTTTAGTTCTGCGGCTTGCCAAAACTTTACGTCCGTTTGCAGTTTGCATGCGTTTGCGAAACCCGTGTACGCTTTTCCTGCGGCGATTGTGTGGCTGAAACGTTCTTTTCATCTGTACTATTTTTTATTGTATCAACAATTAATTTCAACAAACAGGTAACAGTCACCATACTGCTCCTTGTGAAAGGTTGGCAAAGGTAAAAGAATTTCATCAAAAATTGTTAACTGATTTTAGAAATAAACATGTTAAAAATTCCTTTTGTAAACTTCGTTCTTTTTACAAGTAATTGTTTGCTTTGCCGGATGTATGACGCATAAAACCAAAGGCATCGTTATTAAAACTATTAATTATGGCGAAACAAGTGTAATAACTTCTGTTTATACAGAACTTTTTGGCCTGCAGAGTTATATTGTAAAAGGGGTGCGGCAGGCAACAAAAAAATCAGCAGGTAAACAAATGTATTTTCAGCCTTCGGCTATGCTGGAGATGGAAGTTTATCATAATGAATTAAAGAACCTGCAGTTTATCAAAGAATATAAGTGGGGCTATTTATACGGGAAAGTTTTGTTTGATGTGATGCGCACCGCAATTGCGCAGTTTATGATAGAACTTTTTCAGCACGCCATTAAACAACCTGAAGGCAACCCGGAATTATTTTATTTGCTGGAAGGCAGCCTCCTGGAAGCGGATAAAGGCAGCAGTGCCGCGGTAGCTAACCTTCCATTATATTTTATGCTGCACCTGGCAACAGAATCAGGATTTGAGCTGCATGGGAATTTTTCCCGGCAAACGCCTGTGCTTGATTTAAAAGAAGGCGCTTATACGGGTTTAGAACCATTACACCCCGATTATATTTCCGGCCCGCTGGCTGAAGCAATTTCGCAAATCCAGCGCATACAATTATATAACGAACTTGAAAACATTAAACTGAACAGGCAGTTACGCCGCCAGCTACTCGAAAGTTTACTCGTATATCTTTCACATCATCTTACCGGTTTTCAAAAGCCGAAAAGCCTGCCGGTTTTGCAGGAACTGCTGGATTAACTACAAGATGCGTTTGGCTACGGAAGCTTCCGAAAATTTTTTTTGTTGAAGGTTATTAATCAAAACAATACCCGGCTGTTTTCCTTTTTCAAAACTTCCTGAATGCTTATAAACGCCCAAAGCCACTGAACCATTTGATGTAGCCCATTGAAGCAGGCGCTCAGTTTCAAGAAATGGAAAATGTTTTTGCAGCGTTTTCATTTCATTTAACAGGTTAAGGCTATAGTTGCTTGAATAACTGTCTGTGCCTAAAACAATATTGCAATTATCGGTTATAAACAATTTAATATCAAGTAATTGGTTTTCTATATATAAATTGGCATTTGGGCAAAAGCACCAGAATAAATCCTGCTTATTTGCCCTGGCTTGTTCAACGGCAAATTCAATATCAGTTTGTGTGGTAAACGTATTGTGAATCAGGAGTAATGCTTTTGCCTTATTTAATAACGGCAGGTAAAATTGAAGGCTGCTTTTATTGTGTGTCTGGAAAAATTTTGTATCAATATTTAAATGACGATACAGCCTGAAAAAATCACCGCTGTTTTCGCGGTAAAGTTCATCTTCAGCCCGTGTTTCCTGGTTGTGTATGGAAATGATTTTACCCGCCGAGAGATCATTGATGAGTTTAAACATTTCCCCGCTTATCGTATAAGGCGCATGCGGAACGATGCAAGTATTGGGCAATCCTGCAGTAACAAAATCATTATATAAGTGCTGAAATCTTTCAAATAAAACAACAGCCCGTTCTTCAGTAAATCCAATGGCTTCTATAAAGTTATAGTAGTTTATTTTACTTTTTAATTTAGTTGGAATGGAATCAGTTGTGTTGCAGATATCGCCAACGGCTACTATTCCGTTTTTATACATTTCTGCATCGGCAGCAGTAATAGCTTCTGCAATAATTTCTTTTTCAAAACTGCGTTTGCCAACAACCGTAATTAAAAAATCGACTAAGCCGGTTCCCGTCTCAATCACGTTTTTCATGTGACTTAATTCAAGGTGGCAATGGCAGTTAATGAAACCTGGTGAGAGTAGGCCTTTAAATGTTTGCACATTATCACCAGCATCGGCTTCGTTTACAATTGCTTCAATTAGGCCGTTTTCATTTGTAATTAAAACTTTGTCTTCACCCAAAATTTCCTTTCCATCAAAAATAAAATCGGCTTTAAATTTCCTGTAACCCATGCTGTAAAATTAAGCGGCTGAAAACATATAACTTTGCACACTTTTTAAAAGTTCACAGGTTTAAAAATCAATTACAGGTTAAATATCTGCCAACTTGTGAACGCTGAAACTTATAACATGTTAGACCAGCTAGAAGCAATAAAGGCGAAATTTGAGCAAACAGGCGTTGCGTTGACCAACCCTGAAATTATAAACAGGCAGTCTGAATTTCAGAAGCTGAGCAAGGAATACAGCCAATTGGAAAAAATTGTAAAGCCTTATGAAGCCTATAAGAAAGTACTGGAAGATTATGAGTTTGCCAAAGAAGGATTGAATAGTTCTGATGAAGACATGCGCGAACTGGCTAAAATGGAATTGCCTGAACTGGAAGAAAAGAAAGATGCACTTGAGAAGCAACTTACCCAGCTTTTAATACCAAAAGACCCGCAGGATGACAAAAATGCCGTACTGGAAATTCGTGCCGGTACCGGTGGCGATGAAGCCAGTTTGTTTGCCGGCGACCTGCTTGATATGTACCTGCGTTATGCTGCAAAAAAGGGCTGGAAAACAGCCATTGTCAGCGAAAGTGAGGGCACTGTTGGCGGTTACAAGGAAGTAATGGTGGAACTTACCGGCGATGATGTTTATGGCACGATGAAATTTGAAAGCGGCGTTCACCGCGTGCAGCGTGTGCCGGATACGGAAACGCAGGGCCGTGTACATACTTCTGCTGCAACGGTAGCCGTGATGCCCGAAGCGGAAGAAGTGGATTTTGAATTAAATCCCGCCGACGTAAAAATGGAAACTGCCCGGAGCGGCGGCGCCGGTGGACAGAACGTAAATAAAGTGGAAACAAAGGTGATGCTTACGCATATTCCAACGGGAACAGTGGTGGTTTGCCAAACGGAACGCAGCCAGTTGGGCAACCGCGAAAAAGCTATGACGATGCTGCGCACTAAATTATATGAAGAGCAAGTGCGCAAACAGGAAGAAGAAATTTCAAGGCATAGAAAAACCCTTGTAAGTACCGGCGACCGCAGTGCAAAAATCCGCACCTATAATTACCCGCAGGGGAGGGTAACCGATCATCGCATTGGCTTAACTTCCTATAATCTTGACGCGGTTATGAATGGCGATATTGAACAGTTTATTGAAGCTTTGCAGGTGGCTGAAAATGCAGAAAAAATGACGAAACAGAATAATTGATTTTAACCGAATTATTCTGTTTCAAATTTAATTGTAATTTATTTAATGAATATTTTATAGTTGAATTAATGCATAACTCACACTAATTCAATTACTGTAATCTCCGGAAGAATACCAACCCGGCCCGGATAGCCGATAAACCCATAACCCCTGTTTACATATAAACATTGTTTGCCGGTTTTATAGAGGCCAGCCCATTCCTTATAAAAATACTGAACCGGGCTCCACTTAAAATATGGATTTTCTACGCCAAACTGCATCCCGTGGGTGTGGCCGGAAAGCATTAAATCAATATCAGGATATTTTGGGCGGACTTCTGCGTCCCAATGGCTTGGATCATGACTCATTAAAATCTTAAACGGGTATTTTTCTGTTCCGGGATAGGCTAAATCCATCCTGCCATATTTTGGAAAACGGCTGGAAGCGCTCCAGTTTTCAATGCCCAGCAAAGCAATTTGTTCGCCGCTCTTTTCCAGTACCACATGCTCGTTCATCAATAAGCGCCAGCCAAGTTCACCTTGCACCTGTTTCAGCCTTTCAAGATTAGCCCGTTTAGCCTCAGGCGTTGGCCATTGCACATAATCGCCATAATCGTGATTGCCGAGAGTGCTATAAACGCCCATTGGTGCTTTCAGGCGGTTAAACACATCCATATAATCAATCATCTCGCTGGCCTTATCATTTACCAGGTCGCCGGTAAAAAGAATTAAATCAGCATTTTCTTTCACGATCATATCAACGCCGCGGTTAACCGCTTCTTTATTGGTAAAACTGCCGCTGTGAATATCACTCACCTGCAAAATTTTCATTCCTTTAAACGACTGGGGCAGGTTATTAAAAGCCAGCTTTATTCTTCTTATTTTATAATTATACTTGTTTGAAAAACCAGCCATGAGCGTTGTGAATAATCCGCCGCCTAAAACAAAACCCGCCCAGGTTAAAAAAGTTGAGCGGGTAATTGTATTGCCTTCACTGGTAAAATCAACACCTGTTTTTGGGAAGATTTTAGTCATGAGCCAAACAAAGAGCCTGCGTATATCATCCAGCAAAAAAAAAGTAGCCGCGATAAGCTTGGCAAAGAATAAACCTACAACGATTGCAAAAGCGTAATTGCGCAGCACGGTATGTGTGGCGAGATAACCGGAATAGGGAAAGAAAATAATGAAGGCGATGGCGGCAATGGAAATAAGCCAGTACACACAATAAATAATTGCACGGCTTTTTTCACCGTTATTATGTGTGAGAAAACGCAGTACCCAAAAAACATAGAGATCAACCAATAGCAAAATAAGAATGATAATCCACCAGCCACCTGAGCTTCGCATATTGAAAATTTTTTACAAATTAAAACAGGCTTTATAAGATGTGCATAAAAAACCTGTGTAAGTAAACCTAAAAAATTAATATTGTTGAAGACAGTGATTGTAAAAAATTACATTTGTGCCCCTTTAAACAATACTGTAATGAATTTAATGTATTATGGCCAATCGTGCTTTAGCGTGGAGGTAAGCGGTAAGAAATTATTGTTTGATCCGTTTATTACGTATAACCCGCTGGCTAAGGATATTAATAAAAGGGAAATAAAGGCTGATTATATTTTTTTATCACATGGCCATACTGATCATTTTGCTGATGCATTCGAACTTGCCCAACAAACCGGCGCCACTTGTGTGGCGGCAGCAGAAATTGCAGACTGGTTTGGCAATAAAGGCATAGAAAAAGTGCATCCGCTTAATCATGGCGGGCCGGTTAGTTTTGATTTTGGAAAAGTGCGTGCCGTGAATGCCATTCACTCTTCTTCCTTTCCGGATGGCAGTTATGCCGGCAACCCTTTAGGTTTTGTGTTTAATACTTCCGAAGGTGATTTTTATTATTCGGGAGATACAGCCCTTACAATGGATATGCAATTAATTCCGCGCTGGGCAAAACTTAAATTTGCGGTGTTGCCAATAGGTGGAAACTTTACAATGGACGTGACTGATGCCATTGCTGCTTCAGACTTCATTAATTGTAATAATATTGTGGGTGTTCATTATAATACATTCGACCTTATAAAAATAGATAAAGAGAAGGCTGTTGAAGAATTTAAAGCGGCAGGTAAAAATTTATTATTACCGGCAATTGGGGAGACGATTGAAGTGTGAAGTTCGAAATTGGGTCGATTTGTTTATAAGCTGATTGGTAAGAACATTGTCTAATTTAAAAAATAAAATATTATCCGCCGTGGCGGATTAGGGATATGGCAAGAACAATAGGAGTAGCAAATCAAAAAGGCGGTGTTGGCAAAACAACAACGGCGATAAACCTGGCAGCAAGCCTTTCCGTGCTTGAATTTAAAACCTTGCTGGTAGATGCAGACCCGCAGGCAAACAGTACCACAGGTATTGGCTTCGACCTGCATAACATCACCAAAAGCCTGTACGATTGTATGGTGAATAATACACCCGCCAGCGAAGTGATCTTAAAAACTGATGTTCCTTTCCTCGATCTTATTCCCTCGCATATTGATTTGGTGGGTGCAGAAATTGAAATGATCAATTATCCCGACAGGGAGCTGGTTTTAAAACACATTCTCGGGCCGGTAAAAGATGATTATGATTTTATTGTAATCGACTGCTCGCCATCGCTTGGCCTGATAACCGTAAATGCATTGGTGGCTGCCGATAGTGTTGTAATTCCCGTGCAATGCGAATTCTTCGCATTGGAAGGCTTAGGCAAATTGCTTAACACCATAAAAATTGTACAAAGCCGTTTAAATACAAGTTTGGAAATAGAAGGTATTTTAATGACGATGTACGATGGAAGGCTGCGTCTCTGCAACCAGGTGGTAAATGAAGTAAGAAGGCATTTTGAGGATATGGTATTTAGCACCATCATTCACCGCAACAGCAAACTGAGCGAAGCGCCAAGCGTGGGAAAACCGGTTGTATTGTACGATTCTGATTGCAAAGGCGCTGTAAACTATCTTAACCTTGCCAAAGAAGTGCTTCAGAAAAACGATATGACTAAAATTAAAAACGAAGAAAGAATCTTAGAATAGAGTAATGTTCCCGCAACTTTAAACTTTAGACTTTTAGCATTAAGCAACAGAAAATACATGACAACATCCAAATCAAATAAAGAAACATTAGGAAAGGGCATACGCTCTTTATTGAAAAGTATAGATTCAGATCTTAAAACAACCAGCGGCACATTAAAAACCAATGTGGTGGAAGCTGCAACGAATGTGCTTCGCATTCCGGTTGCACAAATTCAGCCTAACCCCAAAAACCCCCGCCGTGATTTTGATGAAACAGCACTGAACGAACTTGCATCTTCTTTAAAACAATTTGATGTTGTTCAGCCAATAACCGTATCAAAGCTTGCCGATGGCAAGTACCAGTTAATTGCCGGCGAAAGAAGGTTACGCGCTGCAAAAATTGCTGGGTTAAAAGATTTACCGGCATACATACGTC
>JAEWJV010000208.1 GCA_023386395.1 Bacteroidota bacterium | reverse complement strand
GGCATATGACAATGCCTTAACAGCATTGGATGATGCGGAGTTTAAAAGCACGCTTAACCAGCCGGAAGACGAGTTGCCTGCCATACTGCAGATAAACCCCGGCGCTGGCGGCACTGAAAGCCAGGATTGGGCAGAAATGCTGTTGCGTATGTACCGCATGTATGGTGATAAGCAAGGCTGGAAAGTTACAGAACTCGATTACCAGGAAGGTGATGGCGCAGGAATTAAAACAGCAACATTGCAATTTGACGGCCCTTTTGCTTATGGATTTTTAAAAGCGGAAAGCGGCGTGCATCGTTTGGTCAGGATTTCGCCGTTTGACAGTAATGCAAGACGCCATACTTCTTTTGCGAGTGTTTTTGTATATCCGTTAATTGATGATACAATTGAAATAAACGTGAATCCTGCTGACCTTGAATGGGAGTTTTACCGCAGCGGTGGAAAAGGTGGCCAGAATGTAAATAAAGTGGAAACTGCCGTTCGCTTAAAACACATGCCTTCAGGTATTATCGTGGAATGCCAGCAAAGCAGAACGCAGGGTGAAAACCGTGAACTGGCTTTAAAAATGCTCAAGAGCCGTTTGTATGAAGAAGAATTGCGCAAACGAGAAGAAGCAAAAAATGCAGCCAATGCGGGCAAGAAAAAAATTGAATGGGGCAGCCAGATAAGAAGTTATGTTTTCCATCCTTATAAAATGATAAAAGACCATCGCACAGATTACGAGGTGGGCAATGTGCAGCCCGTAATGGATGGAGAACTGGATGGCTTTATTAAAGCTTATTTAATGAGAGAAAAGGAAGTGGAACAGCAGTAAAAAACAGCAGGTATATTAGTCGCCAGCACAGAGATAAAATTATATCAAGATACAAAATTACTTGTGCATCTGTAGCTAAGCGAATTGTCCGGCCCGTTTAAAATTTAATTCAGTAATCTTAAAATTTCCATATCACTTAATTATGGCATGATAATTTAAAGGTTATAGGTATTGTATAACTTTAAACTTATGATTATGCCGGATAACAAGATTAATCAACAGGGATATGCTGCCGTGAATGCCGATGAAGAAAGAGATCTGGCAGCAAAGGGCGGCCCCGTAAGTGGTTTAGGAATACCGGATGATAAGCACGGTATAGAACATCCTTACGATGAAGATACACAAACACAGCTTGCAGCCTTGAGTACAAAGAATAAAAAGAAAGAACCTCATAAAAACGGGAATAAGCCTTAAGATTATGGGAAATTCATAAACATCTCAACTTTGAGTAAACAGTTTATGTTTACCCGCTCCGGTTAGCAATGCTAACCGGTTTTTTTATGTAGTAACGTGTTGTGCTATTGGGCTGTGTGTGGGGAGGCTGAACCGTCATTTCGACGACAGGAGAAATCTCTAATTTATTTTGAATTTATAATTATGCAGAGATGTCTCGTTACCTCGACATGACGTGCTAAGAACATTATTTAATAGATGCTCCCCAAAATTTTAATAGCACAACACGTTATGTAGCAAACAAACCATAAACTTTATTTATAAGTTATGTGATATACCACATACTCACCAGGCTGAAACGTAAACGTTTCTTTTCGTTTTATTTCAACAGGCATTCCTGAAAAAAGGTTGATATAATTACCCTGTAATGCAGGATGATCTATAAAAAATGTTGCTGCTTCTTTTCCAAGGTTCATCAATACAAGTATCCGGTCTTTGCGCCGCCTGCATAAATAGCCCAATGCATTAGGAGCATTGGTATTTAATAACAAAACAGATGCGCTTTCCTGCAATGCTTTATTACGTTTGCGAATGGTGAGCAATGTTTTATAAAATCCATGTAATTCCACAGGACCTTCCCAGTCAATAAAATCTTTTTCAAAAAATTCAAGGCGTTTATGATTGGGTTTCTCCTGACCGGAATAAATTAATGGTATGCCGGGCCATGTGCAACTGAACACTGCCATTGCTTTAGCGCTCGGCCCATATTTTTCATATTCCGTTCCCTGGTAAGTGTTCTCATCGTGGTTGGATGTAAACAATAATTTTCTTGAACCAATAGGATAATGCGAATAGTTAATAAGTAATGGTTTTATTTCCTCAAACTTTATTTCACCTTTAAAATATTTATCAAAAGCGCGCATCACTTCCCATCCATAGGTAAGATCAAACGACTCATGATAATTCAATATCTCGCACTCAGCCAGCCAGAACAGCGGTTTTACCGAATCGCATTCTCCACGCGCCTCCACCCAGAAATCAACAGGAACGGTACGCGCCATATCGCAACGAAATCCATCAATATCAAAATTCTCTATCCAGTGCTTCATGGCGGCTATCATGCCTTTACGCAAAGCAGAAATTTCATAGTTCAGGTCAATCACATCAACCCAGCCGTATAATTCCGTAAAATTTCCGTGTTCATCTTTCCTGTACCAGTCCGCATGTTCTTTTGTCCATTGATGATCGTAACCTGTGTGGTTGGCCACCCAGTCAATAATTACTTTCATTCCAAAAAAATGCGCTGTGGAAATCAATTCCCTGAAATCATCTTCTGTGCCATAAGCAGGATCAATATTGGTGTAAGAACTTGCCGCATAATAACTGCCAAAAGTGCCCTGTCTTTTCTCCACGCTGATGGGCGTAACAGGCATAAGCCATAAAATGTCAATGCCCATGTTACGCAGGCGCGGAATATGTTTAATAAAGGCATTGAAGGTGCCTTCGAGTGTGTATTGACGTATGTTTACTTCGTAAATATTCGTGCCGTTTCCCCAATCAATAATCGGAAAAGCTATTGCCATTTAAAATTTATTGCTAAAGAAATCAAGTATTATACCAATGACTTATATATGATAGTTTGATTTTTGTTATCAACTATAATAATTATGGTATTTACTGCACCACTTTCTCCACTCTTACACCGGCATTCAACACATTTTCCAGCGGGTCTTCGCGCATTACCTGGCGCACAGCAAAAGTGTAAGTGCCGGAATCAAGCCTGGATGGTTTGCTAAAAAGTAAAACACGTTGTTCAATAATATCGTCCATGGCAGTACCCATCCATCCTTTGCCATTGGTTAGCGCCAAATTAAAACGTGTTGTTTGTGGTTTTTTATTAGGGAAAGTGGCCGTAAAATCAATATATATATTATTGAAATGATAGGCTTCTGTATGCCTTAAAACAAAATAAACATTATAATAAGCCAGGCTGTCTTTTGCCTGGAATGTAAACGACAGCGAGGTATCGCTGCCCCATTTGTGCAGGGGAATTGGTGCTGTTTTTTCAAATACATCAATGGTATTGCAGGCACTGAATAAAAAAGCAGGAACAATAAAAATTAAAAGCCTCAAATGCTTCATACACTTACAATACATTTAAAATTTGCTCTTTCGCTTTTTCCAGTTCATCTTTCATTAATACCACGCATTTCTGCACATCTGCGTCATAAGCTTTGGATCCGGTTGTATTTATCTCCCTTCCTATTTCCTGTAAAATGAACGATAACTTTTTTCCTTTTATAATAGCATTATCATTCAGCACTTCTTTAAAATAAGTGCAATGGTTTTTCAGTCGCACCTGTTCTTCGCTTATATCAATCTTTTCAATGTAATAAATCAGCTCCTGCTCCAGGCGGTTAGGATCATAATTTTCCTTGCCAATATGTTCTTCCAAAACTTTTTGCAAACCTTCTTTTATTTTAACGCGGCGCTGTGGTTCAAGCGCTGCAACGGCAGCCTGCTGCAATTCAATATTGGTTATTCTTGCCAGCAGGTCATCTTCCATACTTTTGCCTTCTTCTTTACGATGGCTGTTTAAATCTTTGATCACCTCTTTTAAAATGTTTTCAAATAAATGCCATTCAGCTTCAGCGATTACTTCATTAGATGTACTTACAACTTCAGGCATACGCAGCAGCGTGCTTAAAACATTTTCCTGCGATAAACCTAATTCTTCAGACAGTTCTGATACGGGCTCGTAATAAGCCCTTATCAGGGCTTTGTTTAGTTTAACAGATTTTTCAGAGCCATTCTGCGAAACAGTAATGATGCACTCAATGCTGCCGCGCATCAATCCTTCATTTAAAATATTGCGTATTTCAATTTCATAAGGTTTCAGCAAAGTAGGCATAGTAAGACGAATATCGTATTGCTTGCCGTTTAGCGAACGCAATTCAATTAAGTATGATTTGCCGCCGATTGTTTTTTCTGCGCGGCCATAGCCGGTCATTGAGTAAAGCATAAATGCAAAGAAAAGTAATTATCTGCAAGCTTAAGGTTCAATTAGCGTATGTGTTTAAAATTGTTTTGTATATACCGATTAAACTTTAGCAATTTAATTTGAATGTTTTCCATTTATTTTTGAAATAAAACACAATTGAATTTCCCCGCTGTAGCAATAGTAATATTAAATTATAACGGCCGTAATTTCCTTGAACAATTCCTGCCTTCGGTTTTTGCATCCAGTTATCCAAATAAAAGAATTATTGTAGCGGATAATGCTTCCACCGACGCCAGCATTGATTATCTGAAAAATAATTTTCCATCGGCAGAACTTATTGTGCTTGATAAAAATTATGGCTTTGCAGGCGGTTATAATGAAGCGCTTAAAAAAGTTGCATCAGATTATTATATTCTTTTGAATTCAGATGTTGAAGTGACACCGGGATGGATTGAAGACATGATTGAATTGATGGAAAAGGATAAAAATATTGCAGCCTGTCAGCCTAAGGTACGCTCCTATCATAATAAAAAATATTTTGAATATGCAGGCGCCTGTGGCGGATGGATAGATACGCTTGGCTATGCATTTGCAAGGGGAAGAATTTTTGATGTTTGTGAAGAAGATACCGGCCAATATAACAGCAATGAAAAAGTGTTTTGGGCAACCGGCGCGGCATTATGTATAAGGGCAACATGTTTTCACGAAATGAATGGTTTTGATGCTTACTTTTTTGCGCACATGGAAGAAATTGATCTCTGCTGGCGTTTGCAGCGCACAGGCTATGCTATATACTGTTGTGCCTCTTCAACAGTGTATCATGTGGGCGGCGGAACTTTGGCCAGGACAAACAGCCGCAAAACCTATCTTAATTTCAGGAACAACCTTATCATGTTATTTAAAAACCTGCCGTTTTCGGAGGCAGTCTGGAAAATGCCATTGCGCATTTTGCTTGACTGGGTGTTTGCATTTAAATCACTTTTACAAAAAGATGCAGCTTCATTTAAAGCAGTGTTTAAAGCACATGGCGGTCTTATTAAATGGATGATAGCCGGCAACGTATATCAAAAGCTTCCTTCGAAAAAAATTAAAGAATTATCTGGTGTTTATAATGGCCTGCTTATATGGACATACTTTATAAAAAAGAAAAAACATTTTTCAGAAATTATGACGGAGGGTAGATAATATTAACCGGAGGCCTTATTTTTGCAGCGTTAAAACTAAAACATGTCACACGATACAGATATTTCAGAATACAAAGACAAAGAGTTTGGTTATAACTGGGTAAACTCTTCACGCTTCTTATTTTACCTGCAGGTGCTTTGTTTAATAGCCCTTTTTACAGGTATGAGTTATTATCTTTATACTTACAGGTACAAGGGCAAGCCGGATGTAGAGATACCTGCGAATACTTTATATACACCGCAGTATAAATAAATTGCAAAAATATTTTGCAGTATCGGCTAGATTGCTATTTTTGCCATCCCAAAAAAGTTCTTAATCATAATGCGGAAGTAGCTCATTTGGTAGAGCACGACCTTGCCAAGGTCGGGGTGGCCAGTTCGAGCCTGGTCTTCCGCTCTAAAAAAGTTATTAGTTAGCAATAACTGGTAACTTTTTTTTTCGCCCTGGTGGTGGAACTGGTAGACACGCAGGACTTAAAATCCTGTCCGCCGCAACGCGGGTGCGGGTTCAATTCCCGCCTGGGGCACATGCTGAATTTTCGGGCATGTTTTTAAAAGGCTGTTCAATTAGGAGCAGCCTTTTTTGTTTTAAAATCAATGCGTTATAACAGAATAAAAGTCAAATATTTTAGAGGAATATTTTTTATTTCTAAGCCGTGAGATTTCCTTAAAAAAAATAATTCACCTACATTTGCACTCCTTATTGCCCGATAGTATAATGGTAGTACCGCAGATTCTGGTTCTGCTTGTCTTGGTTCGAATCCAGGTCGGGTAACATAAATGGACATGTTGGTTACATGGCTGCTTTGTCCATTTTTTTTTTTTTACAAAATCACTCTGAACCTTTACAAACAATGCTGCTCAATTTAAGAAAACTGAATAATTAATTTGCAGGCTTCAACCCTATTATTATAGCCGTATATATTATTTCTTATCCCGTAGTTTTGTTGAAATGGCACAAAAAAAATTAATTCGTTTCGCAGAACTGGAAACGTTTCCCAACGTTTTACAATACCCTCAAAACATGCAGGGCAACTGGTATGCTTTCTTTCAAAACAATCGACCAATTACACTTGAGCTTGCCTGCGGCAAAGGCGAATATGCCGTTGGCCTCGGAAGATTATATGCCGACAGGAATTTTATTGGTATTGATATAAAAGGCAACCGTATTTGGAAAGGCGCTAAAACCGCTTTAAATGAAGGCCTGAAAAATGTTGCTTTTCTGCGCACACAGATCGACCAGCTTACTGACTATTTTGCCAATAATGAAGTAAGTGAAATATGGATAACATTTCCCGACCCCCAATTACGCTTTTCCAAAATGAAGAAGCGCTTAACGCATCCAAAATTTTTAAGATCATACCAAAACATTTTACAGGAAAACGGCATCATTCATTTAAAAACCGATAGCCCTGATCTTTACAACTTCACTAAAGCAGTTATTGATTTATATAGATTAAAAACGATTACAGATAAAGATGATTTATATAAAGACAATAACTTACGCGATGAACTTAAAATAAAAACACATTACGAAAGCCTCGATATTGCCCAAAGCAATAAAGTGCATTACCTTGCCTTTGCATTGAATGCATATTTGCCAAAAGAAAAAGATGAACAATTAAAAGCTTTATTCTGTGAACAGGCGCCTCACTGAAGATGACGATTACTATTTTAACAACAACGGGCTTGTTGTGTTTACTGAGGAATATTTATTACAACGCGGTTATTGCTGCGGCAATGGCTGTAAAAATTGCCCTTACGATTATAAAAATGTTGAAGAACCAAGAAGAAGTTTGTTGCTGAAGAAAAGGAAGGAAGAGGATAAGGCTGATTAGTTGGGAAGTTGATTGGTTGAAGTATTTTGGAATTAGGAATTTGTAATTCGGAAGAATCTCACAGCAACTCAACCTTAAACTTTCAATAACAGGTGAATAAACGAACTCGTAAACATTAAAGCGTTGAAGGGCGGTTTGCTCAAACTTTAAACTATATGGCTAACACGAAAGAACATTTAAAGGACTTAACTAAAAAGCACTCTTTCTTTGAAGATGTTTGGGATGTGGCGAGGCAAATTCCAAAAGGGCGTGTTACAAGTTATGGCGCTATTGCCAGGTATCTCGGTACAAAAATGAGCGCCCGCATGGTGGGATGGGCAATGGGCGCATGCGTGAATGTGAAACCTAAAGTACCTGCTCATCGTGTTGTGAACCGCGTTGGTTTATTAAGCGGGAAAATGCATTTTGGCTCACCCGATGAAATGCAGAAACGGCTGGAGAAAGAAAAAATAAAAGTGAAAGGCGATAAGGTTGTTGATTTTGAAAAACTATTCTGGGACCCGGCAAAAGAGCTGATGCTGTAAACGGGGCAGAGAAGTTGATTAGTTGAGTTGTTGATTGGTTGATAAGTTAAAGGATGTTCTCCGGGCAAAATAGAAACCCGCTAAATATTCCAAAGGTAAATTCTCCCCTTAATATTTTTAAAAGCCCGCAATAATGCCTTTTATTTGTAAGATACGGATTGCATATCTTATATCCTTCCAAAATTTTACTGATCAAAAAACGATAAAAGCCATGTCTCATTCACGCAGAAACTTTATTAAAAAAACTGCCAAGGCCGCAGCAGCAACAATTATAGCAGGCCAGGGTTTCACCAGTTCAAGTTACAATCGCATTATAGGGTCTAACGACAGGGTACGGGTAGGCGTAGTTGGTTTTTCAGACCGGTTCCGCTCATCTCACGTTCCCCCGTTTATGAAATTTTATAAAGAGATGAATTTTGATATAGTGGCCGTTTCTGATTTGTGGAAGAAAAGAAGGGAGGAAGGCGTTGCTTTCTTAAAAGAAAAAATGCAGCACGACATCACAGGCTGCAGAAACAATGATGAATTATACAGCCAGAAAAATATAGATGCGGTATTTATCAGCACAGCCGATTTTCAGCATGCACTGCTGGCAAAAGAAGCCGTGCTGGCCGGTTGCGATGTGTATTGTGAAAAGCCTTTTGCAGAAACCATGGAAGACAACCGCGAAGCACTAAAAGCAATAAAAGCCAGTGACCGTATTGTTCAGATTGGTTCGCAGCGAAGAAGCGGCGCTAATTATAAAGCAGCGGCAGAATTTATTCAGTCGGGCAAGTTTGGCGATATTACAATGGTTGAATTAACCTGGAACGTAAACCAGCCGGGCCGCTGGCGCAGGCCGGAGCTTGTTGCCCAATGCCGTGAAGAAGACCTCGACTGGAAGCGTTACCTGCTCAACCGCCCATATGAAGATTTCGACCCGAGAAAATATCTTGAATACAGGTTATTCTGGCCTTATTCTTCCGGCATGCCCGGCCAGTGGATGAGCCACCAGATTGATACGGTGCACTGGTTTTCCAAACTGAACCACCCGAGAAGTGTTGTAGCCAACGGTGGTATTTATATGTGGAAAGATGGCAGGCGGAACTGGGATACAACAACGGCTGTTTTTGATTATGGCCCCGCTAATGATCCTACATCAGGGTTCCAGGTAATTTTTTCTTCGCGCATGCATAACGGCGACGAAAACCCTGCAGAAATTTATTATTCAAATGGCGGCGAATTAAACCTTATCACCAATAAAGTAACGCCAACAGGTGGCTTAACGAAAAATGCAGCGGCGGCCATGCACATGCAGCCAAACCTGCTTCCTGAATTAAACCTTTCTGAAGTGGCGGAAAAGGTTGTCGCCTCTGCCAATACCGGCGGCGATGTGCTTACCACCAACCATATTCATAACTGGATGGAATGCATACGGTCAAGAAAACAACCGAATGCGCCTGTAGAAGCCGGCTATTCTCATTCAATCGCTAATATTATGACGAATGCTGCTGTGCACACGGGTTATAAGGCAACGTTTGATGAAGCCACACAGGAAGTGATGGTTAATGGAAAAGTGTTTAAATATTAATGACGTTACTGAAAATATAATGCACTTGTTTTAAGCTAAACCTAAGAGATTTCTCCTGTCGTCGAAATGATGGTTGAAGGACTTACATTTTTTGTCGCAGCAGGCCAATTAGGCATGCCGAGCTGGTGGCTGTGGTTAGAGACAACAGTGTGTTTATAAATTGTAGCGGGATATTCTGTTTCAGCTTTAAATCGACATTTTGCTTTTATGGGTAATTGAACCTGCCGTTTTTCAAATGCCATAACTTCATAAACACTTAAGCGTTATATACCCCTCATCTGACGTAAGCATAAGTCCTATAGCTTTCGAGCGTAGCTTACTTGTGCCTTGCAACATAAAGAATAAGTACAGATACATACGGCCAAAACTATGCATACTTCCTATCATGCAGCAATTTCATCATTAAGCCAATAAAAAAATGCATCAGCAAGCGCCGATGCAATTTTTTTTAAACCCTTTTTGAATTAATTTATTCCGAAAATGATTTACGCATTATAAGCTGTTGAAACCGTATCAGCGCCTTCGCCCGTCCAGTTGGTATGAAAGAATTCACCACGCGGCTTATCAATACGCTCATAGGTATGTGCACCAAAATAATCACGCTGCGCCTGTAAAAGGTTTGCCGGCAAGCGTTCCGTGCGGAAGCCATCAAAATAACAAAGCGCAGAAGCCAATGCCGGCACAGGAATTCCATTGGTTAAAGCAGCAGCGCAAACCCGGCGCCAACCACTTTGTGCCGCTTCTGTTTTTTGCGCAAAGAATGAATCGAGCAGCAAGTGTGCTAAGTTTGGATTTTTATCAAATGCCTTTTTAATATCACCTAAAAATGCAGAACGAATAATGCAACCGCCACGCCACATAAGTGCAATATCTCCATAATGCAAATCCCATTTATATTCTTTAGCGGCAGCCATCAGCAAATCGTAACCCTGTGCATAGGAAGTGAGCTTTGCTCCATAAAGTGCCATCTTCAAATCATCCAGCATTTGCGTTTTGTCACCGTTAAATTCAGGCTTGGGCCCGCTTAGCACTTTCGATGCTTCAACACGCATATCTTTTTGCGAAGATAGCATGCGTGCAAAAACAGATTCAGCAATCAACGTTAATGGCACGCCCATATCAAGCGCCACAGTACCCGTCCATTTTCCGGTACCTTTCTGCCCTGCCGCATCAAGTATTTTATCCAGCATGGCTACTCCGTCTTTATCTTTATAAGCCATTATATCTGCTGTAATTTCTATAAGATAAGAATCGAGTTCTTCGCTATTCCATTTCTTAAATACTTCATGCATTTCGTCTGTATTCATGCCCAGCAAATCTTTCATTATCTGATAGGCTTCGCAAATAATCTGCATGTCGCCATACTCAATGCCGTTGTGCACCATTTTCACAAAATGCCCGGCGCCATCGCTGCCCACCCAATCGCAGCAAGGTGAACCATCTTCCACCTTTGCAGCAATTGACTGGAATATATTTTTTACGGCAGGCCAGGCTGCGGCACTTCCTCCAGGCATGATTGAAGGGCCGCGAAGTGCGCCTATTTCACCACCTGAAACACCGGTGCCGATATAAAGAAAGCCTTTGCTCTCCACATATTTTGTGCGGCGAATGGTATCGGGGAAATGTGAATTGCCGCCATCAATAATAATATCGCCGGGTTCAAGATGCGGGATAATTTGTTCTATGAAATCGTCAACTGGCTGGCCGGCTTTTACAAGCATCATTACTTTGCGGGGTCTTTCGAGAGAAGCTATAAGTTCTTCAATAGAATGGGCACCAATAAAATTTTTACCGGCCCCTCTCCCGCTCATGAATTTGTCAACTTTTTCAACCGTTCTGTTATAAACAGCTACCGTAAAGCCTTTACTTTCCATATTAAGCACTAAGTTTTCGCCCATTACAGCAAGCCCTATAAGGCCTATATCAGCATATTTTTTCATAGCTATATTATTGTTTTATGATAAAGATTTTATACAAAAATATTTTGAATGATTTTTTTATTGAATCGCCTAACGCTGCATGAACGCTTCCGGGATTGCAAACATAACAATTGATGTAATATGCATTTTATTTATTATGGCTGATGCATCCTAAAGTTTTACCTGTTAATGCGGATTGAGATGAAATTATAAATAAAAAAATAAAGGGTTTCAGTAATTGAAACCCTTTAAAATATTATTCGGATGAACTTTATATTGCCATCATCTCTTTTTCTTTTGCAGCAAGATGTTTGTCAACAAGCGCTATAAATTTATTTGTTGTTTGCTGCACGGATTCTTCTGCATCAGCTGCGGCATCTTTACTCAACCCATCTTTTTGCAGGCGTTTTATTTCCTCAATAGCATCCCTTCTGATATTTCGTATGGCAATATTGGACTGCTCCCCTTCGCCACCTGCTTTCTTAAAAAGTTCTTTACGTCTTTCCTCTGTTAAAGGTGGAAGAAAAAGCCTTATCTGGTTACCATCGTTTTGCGGAGTTATGCCAATATTCGCCTGTAATATCGCCCTTTCAATTGCCTGCAACATATTTTTCTCCCAGGGCTGAATGCTTATTGTTCTTACATCGAGTATCGAAATATTAGCTACCTGTGCAATTGGAGTAGGGGTTCCGTAATATTCAACGAAGATTCCATCAACCATAGCAGGGTTTGCTTTACCCGCACGGATTTTTGTTAACTCTACTTCCAGATGACTAATAGCTTTTTGCATAGACAATTCAACATCATCCATAACCAGTTCCAATTCTTCCGGATCCATAATAGTATATTTTAGATGCGCAAATCTAAGGATTCAAAAAAAATTAAGAATCTTCTCCAACAGAAACTTTCTCGGCAGCCGGATAGATCTGGTAAATTTTAGTAGTGCCCTGCAGGCTGGTGCTTGTAATTTCGGCAGGCACAATATGCATTTTCTTGCGAACGGGGATATACTTATTCACCACATATACCAAAGTGAAATAAGCAGCAAATTGTATTCCCAGGATTATATTAATATTAATGTCCTGTAAAATAAACGTAAGCCCGGCAAAAAGAAATTGAGAAAGTAATAAAGTAATAGTTACTTCAGCATGCGACAGGCCTTTATTCTGCAAAAGATGGTGCAGGTGATTCCTGTCTGGTATTAAAGGAGATTGTTTTTTATATATCCTGAGTGCAAATACACGCAATACATCCATCAATGGTATAAGCAGGATGCCAAATGCTATTACCGGTGTTGACTGATTTGAAAGGCTTGATTGTATCGGGCCGCTTTCAACAAATTTTATAGCAAGTATGGCAGTAATTAATCCAATTAAAGTAGAGCCTGAATCGCCCATAAAAATTTTTGCAGGCGGAAAATTATACATCAAAAATCCAAGCAGTGCGCCACACATTGAAAATGCGAGTATGGCATAAGTGAAAACATTATTCATTAAAAAGAAAACACCCAATAAAAGGCAGGAAATAAAACCTAAGGAACCTGCAAGGCCATCAATACCATCAATAAGATTAAAAGAATTTATAAGTAATAAGATGGTAAAGAAGCTTATGGAAACGCTTGCGCCAAAACTTAGTTCATATATCCCCAAAAAACCATGAAGGCTTGTAATTAACACACCTGCTTTTAAAGTGAGCATGGCTGCAACAAGAAACTGGCCGAGGAATTTTTTCCAGGCTTTTAAAACAAAAATATCATCAACCACACCAACGCTGAAAATAATAAAAAATGCCGCAATGAAATACTGGAAATCAAGATGCATCTTATTAAAATCAGACACTAAAAGCAAACTCATAATAAGGCCTGAGAATATAGCAACACCGCCTAATGAAGAAACACCGTGATTATGTCTTTTACGATCATCCGGAACATCGTAAAGATTATTATCACTTGCAAATTTGATTACTAAAGGCAGCAGGAAGAAAGTTAGTACGTAACCTATCAGAGTCCCAGTAATTACTTGTACCATGAAGAATTATTTGTGGTTTTGGGTTTTATATCCATGTAGAATGCGTGCAAAATTAACATTAACAAAATATAGAAGCCTACAAACAGGGATATTATTTTTTAAAAAATACATAATATTTATATTTTTACTAAGTATTTGTTAATTAATGTATTTAATGCAGCGCTTTTAAAACAGGCTCATTTATGTAAACAGGGTATTGCGATTTGAGATTTTTTATCCAATTCTTTTCAATCTCTTCCTGGTAATCGTTTATAACTGCACCTCTGGCTTCTTCAAAACTTTTTTGCTCAGGCTTACCATTGGAACTTAATACGTGAATGAAAGTATAAACGTTCCCTGCCTCGTTGCTTTCGGGCAATGTTTGAAAATTCGCCTCCAGCTCAACTTTTGCTTTTACCGGCAATTCGTTCACATCAAACCGGCTGCTGTCAGCATATACTTCATTATAAGCTGCCACAATGCCTCGCCATTTGGAAGGATTATCTTTTATTTTCACTGCAACTGAATCTGCAATAGCTTTCCCGGGCGCCGATATTACAAGTGCAGTAACGCTTTTTTGCCATGTATAATTGCCTTTATGCAATTCGTAATACTTTTTTAAACCTGTGGTATCGTTAGAAGCTTTGCTCCACACATGCTTATCCATAATATAAAAAAGCATATTCGCCTCATTAAATTCTTTTAGCTGTTCTGAAATCGACGGATCAAAATCTTCAATGTGCGACCTGTAATATTCATTGCAGCTTAGCCAAATAAAATCATCCATTTGCCTGCTATAACCAAAAGGCTCCTTTCTTGAAAATATATTTCGGGATTGCAGGTAACTGATCCAATCTTCAACTGTAAATTTCCTGCCTGTGAATTGAAATAAAACCGTTTCCGGCTTTAAGGCTTTGTATGACGCAAATATTCTGCCGGTATTTCTTAATGAACTGTCAGTATATATCCATAAATCGTTTTTATTATAATTTGTTTCTTTGAAACCTGTTATGCCAAGCCAGGTTTTAACAAGATTATTTTTAGCCGCATCAAGCCTGCCTGTATTTTGTATTTGTGTTTGCAGGTAAGTTTCAAATGCCGCATCGCCTTCATTGGAAGGCACCGGCAGTTTTTCAACAAGCCTGATTATGTTATAACCATACGCAGTTTTAAACGGTCTTGAAACATCGCCTGCTTCTTTCAAATCAAAAACTTCTTTTTCAAAATCACTCGTGTATTCTCCTGCTTTTACCTCAATAGTATTATCCGGATCGTTGCCGTCATAATTATGGCCATATAACGGCATCAATGCGGTGAATGAAGTACCATTTTGCAAAAGATTATATAAAGAATCAGCCTGCTGCTTCACTTCATTCAATTGCGCATCAGAATAAAAATCATGCGTAGCAAATAATAGTTGCTGAATTTTTCTTCTTCCAATAGCAGGCCTTTCACCTGCGTTTTTAAAAATATGATAACCTGCGCCTGATTTATATATTGCTGAAAAGCCGCCTGGCTTGAGATTATAAATAATATTTTCAATTGGATAAGGCAAGGTGAATACAGTTATGTAGCCAACAGTTCCTTTGACATCCTTTACAGCTTTAACGTTGGAATACTGAACAGAAATTTCTTCAAAATTTTTACCTGCCTTTAACTCGCTCAGCGCTTTTGATATTTGATTATACGCCGCGCTGGTATCAGCACCATCAAACTGAACAAAGACCTGCTGCACTAAAATATCTTTCCTGCTGCGCAAAAAAACTTCATGTACAAGGTCTGCGAGGTTTGCCTGCTTGTTGATAAAATTATCTGTAAGCTGCGTTTTAAAATTTTCGGTTTCGGCTTTCAGCTCTGCATTTGTATTTATCTTTTCATCATAAGCGGCCTGCAGTTTCAATTTGAAATTTATATACAGGTCAAGGTATTCTTTCATTTTTTCCTGCCTGTTGCCCGAAGAGTCAGGGTTCTTGTTATAGGCTTCTAAAAATTCCTGTTTGGAAACTTCATGTTTTCCATACGTAAACAGGGTTTGTGCATTAACGGTATTTGCCGCAACTGCAAAGCAGGCAAATAGGAAAGCAATTTTTTTCATACATCAGTTATTGGGAAACCGGTAACGATTTTAGCTTGGCAGCAATCAGTTCATCATATTGTTCAAGGCTTAGCCCTTTGGCTATTATTTTTTTATTCTCATCTAACAAAAAGAAACTTGGCGTTTGAAATATATCGTATAGCTGCCGGTAATCGGGCTGTTTGTTGGCGGCAAGCTCTGCTTTTTTCTGCGGTGTTTCATAACCATGATACCATCCATTCAATTTATTGTCAACAATAAATTTTTTCCAGTCGTCAACAACAGCATCGTTAGTGCAAACCGCTAAAATTTTTACGCCTTCATTCTTCCATTTCGCTGTGTAAAAAGAATCAAGCCTGGGAATCTGCGTTTTGCAATGCCCGCAATGCGGATCCCAAAAAGCAACAAACGTTAATGGCGCTTTAATGTTATACAACGATAGCGCCCTGCCGGCTGTATCTGAAAGTTCAAGCGGAGATGCTTGCTCATTTATCTGGTTGGCCATTAAACTGTAGGCCCGGTCAAAAATATATTTGCGCTGCTTTTCATTCAGCCAGGTTGTATCGCCTTTTGAATAATAATCCTGGAATAAAAACAGGAAAACCTTATCCTGCCCCATGAATTCCGGATTGATGTATTTATCAGTAAACTTTCCCAGAAGATAAGTATGCACATCATTATTTTCCCTTGAAGCGAGCATCATATAATTCACTTCATTGATAATTGAATCAGGGTTGGGTGACACATAATATTTATAATATTCATCAAGCTTCGAATCAAAAAAAGGCGTGTGCAATATCATGTCATTATTAAAATCAACACTATCCCAGTAATGGTCCTTTACATAATAAAACGGATACAAAGAATCAACTGTTCCATCTGCACGCTTTGGCATTTGTGGCCTTTCGGGCACTTTGGCAATTTCCAGCAATTTCGCCAGCAGGCTGTTAGGCTTATTATTAACGATATTATTTCTGAATGCTGTTAATTCACCTGCTTTTGCAGCGAGTTCCTTCGCCGCCGCAGACGAATCAGCAGCGGTTTTAGCCGCTTTCATTTTTTGCTGGAGTGCATTGAGTTCTGGTGAAACTTTGGAAAGAAAGATGGTATAATCAGAAAACAATTCATTATCCGGCGAGCCGGTAAATTTTATTTCACCCGGTTTAGTAGAATCGTAAGCCAGTGAGAAATGCTGTTTCGCATCCATCAGCAGCTCAAAAAGTATCACATATTTTGGCGATACTATAAAGTAAATGCCCTGCGGTAATTTTGAGCTTCCTTTAAAAATGACCAGGCCATTGGCATCTGCTATAGCAGAATCTGAAAGCCTTTTATTTTTACCATAATAAGTACCAAGATACATTTTCGCGTTCTTAAAATCGGTAGTGGCTTTTACCTCGTATCCTGGTTGCAACTGGGCCTTAAGAGAAGTGCAGGACATTAAAATTACTGCAGCCAAAAATATTCTCATTGGTCTAAAATTGGGCGTAAAGATATTTCAATATCCCTTTGCTTTTGTTAACCGGGTGTGAATGGTAATTAATCAATAACCATCTAAATCAAAATAAAATATATAGAACAAATTTCCTCCTGTATATAAAAGCAGCTTTTTAAAGCCCGCTGGTATCTACATAGTTTAATGAAGCGGGCGATAATTTTACGAAAAGAAATTTTTAAATATCATTATTATAACATGTTAATTTATACTATTCCAAAACTGAATGAATTTATTTTGCAGCCGTGAGAAAACGAAGACAAAAAGTAATACTTGAAGATATTCTAATTGAAAATTATGCAGCAGAAGGGAAATCTATTGCAAGGATTGATGGCAAAGTTGTTTTTGTTGAAAACGTGGTCCCCGGCGACGTTGCTGATGTACAATTATACAAAAGCAAAAAAGACTGGGCTGAGGGTTTTCCGCTCCGCATAAAAAAGTTTTCCGATAACAGGGTTACGCCTTTCTGTGAACATTTTGGCGTATGTGGCGGCTGCCAGTGGCAAATGCTGCCTTATGAAAAACAGCTTGAATATAAGCAGCAGCAGGTATTTGATGTATTGAAAAGAATAGGAAAAGTTGAGCTGCCCGAAATGCAAAATATAGTTGGCGCAGCAGAAACTAAATTTTACAGGAATAAACTTGAGTATTCATTTTCAGCAAAAAAATTCATTCCTGAAAATGAGTTCAGGCAAATGCTGCGTGATGGAAAAGATACAGAAAGCATTACCAATACCAGCGTTGCAGGTTTTTATGCCAAAGGTGTTTTTGATAAAGTGGTTGACATACATAAATGCTGGCTGCAGGCAGAACCTACCAATGCTTTAAGAAATGGAATTGCCGCTTTTGCCCGTGAGCATAATTTTCCATTTTATGATTTTAAACAACATGCGGGCTGGCTAAGGAATATGATGGTGCGCATTACCACCACCGGTGAAATAATGCTGAATATAATCCTAGCTTATGAACATGAATCTAACATGCAATTGCTGTTTGATTTTATAAGGCAGCAATTTCCGCAGGTTACCACATTGCTTTATACCATCAATGGCAAACACAACGACAGCATCTACGATCTCACACCAAAGGTGGCTTATGGCAAAGGTTATATTGTGGAAAAGCTGGAAGCCTATCAGTTTAAAATAAGCCCGAAATCTTTTTTTCAAACCAATACAAGGCAGGGAGAAAAGCTGTACACAATTGCCCGCAATTTTGCAGAATTATCGGGTAAAGAAGTGGTGTACGATTTATATTGCGGCACCGGCAGCATTGGTATCTTTGTAAGCGGGCTGGCGAAAAAAATTGTTGGTGTAGAAGTTATCAGCGAAGCTATTGATGATGCAAAAGAAAACGCTGCTTTAAACAACATTGCAAATACGTCTTTTTATACGGGAGATGTTATTGATATATGCACAGATGATTTTTTTGAAAAAGAAGGCAAGCCCGATGTTATCATTGTTGATCCTCCGCGGGCAGGGTTGCACAATAAGCTTTCGGAAAAGCTGTTGCAGATTGAAGCGCCGCTCATTGTATATGTAAGTTGCAATCCTGCAACACAGGCAAGGGATTTGCAAATACTTGGGGAAAAATATTCTGTTGAAAAAATACAACCGGTTGATATGTTTCCGCATACGCATCACATAGAAAACGTTATACAATTAAAATTAAAAAACTAATTAAACTGATTGAATGAGAGAATTCAGGCCAGGTGGTTTCCAGATATTACCGTTGATAATCAAAAATCTCGTTATTATAAACGTGCTGGTATTTCTTATACAGAAAACAGTGGAAAGCGGCAGTAATCCTACTTTAATGAACGATCTGTTTGCTTTGCATACATGGCAAAGCCCCCTGTTTAAGCCCTGGCAGTTTGTAACCCATCTTTTCATGCATGGCAGCTTTACCCATATTCTTTCTAATATGTTTGCTTTATGGATGTTTGGCTCTGTGCTGGAAAATCTTTGGGGGCCAAAAAAGTTTCTTACATTTTATATCGTATGCGGGCTTGGTGCCGCCCTGCTGCACATGATTGTATTGTATGTTGAAACCAGTTCTGTAGTGAATGATTTCAACGCTTTAAAAAGCAATTTCACTTTTGGTAATTTTGAAAACTTTGCGGCCGAGCATCATGTAGCTGATGCTTTTAGAAACAACGTGGTTCCCAGCATTATAAACGAATGGCGGAATCATACTTCTGATGGGTCAATTGCTCAAAATGCATACATCATTGCCAATAGTTTTGTAACAGCCCGTTTAAACGAACCTACTTTAGGCGCTTCCGGGGCCGTTTTTGGCTGCCTGGCTGCTTTTGGTTATTTATTTCCCAATACCTATATATATATTTATTTTTTCCTGCCACTAAAAGCAAAATGGTTCGTAATTATATATGCAGGGTTTGAATTAATGATGGCTTTACAAAACAGCGCCGGCGATAATGTGGCCCACTTCGCACATTTAGGTGGCGCAATTTTTGGTTTAGCTTTAGTGTATTTCTGGAATAAGACAAACCGGCGAACATTTTATTGATATTTTCTAATTTCAATTTTGCAAAAGATATGTCTGTAAGAGAACAACATAGAAAGAAAAAGATTTTAATAGGCGATGATACCAATGCCCTTACCTGGCTTATCATTCTCAACTCTTTATTTTTTGCAGGCATACTTTCGGTAAAAGTTATTTTTTATTTAACGGTAGGCATAGAAAATACAAACACTGCCGGTATTGATAGCTGGGTTGCCTTGCCGGTAGATGGTTACCAGTTGCTTACCCGTCCGTGGACGCTGGTTACTTACATGTTTGCGCATAACAGCATCTGGTATCTTATAAGCAGCTTATTATGGCTTTGGAGTTTCGGTTATATTTTGCAGGACCTGGCGGGCAACAATAAGCTCTTCCCCATTTATTTATACGGCGGTTTTTTTGGCGGCCTGAGTTTTATTATTACAGCCAACCTCATACCTTCCATACATGCAAATGCCGCCGCTATTTATATAATGGGCGCCGGCACACCGGTAATGGCTATCGCAGTTGCAGCAACTGCGCTCTCTCCCAAATTCAGGATTTTGCCTATGCTTAACGGAGGTATTCCTTTATGGGTGCTTACATTGGTTTTTGCAGCAATAGACTTAGGCACCATTGGGTTAAGCCACAGCGGAACGGTGGCTATAAGCCATATTGTTGCCGGGGCAACAGGTTTCTTTTTTATTTACCAGCTAAAACACGGCAGGGATACAGGCAAGTGGATAACAGACCTGGCTAACTGGGTTAATGATCTTTTTAATCCCGAAAAAAAATATACTGAAACTACGCATCAACAGCTATACTATAAAGCCACGCGTGTACCTTTTGAAAAGACCCATCATTTCAGCCAGCAGAAACTTGATGAAATTCTTGATAAAATAAACGAACAGGGTTATCATCTTCTCACCGAAGAAGAAAAAGAATTTTTGAAGAAAGCAAGCAAAGAAAATTTTTAGCCCCGGTATATTAATTCATGAAAGAACTTATAAGGTTTACATGGGTCTGCGGTTGCATTATATTAACTGCAGTTTTCCTCGTTTCCTGTTTCAGCGCTTATATTTCGCCGTTTTCTTTTTCGTTTATACCATTGTTTGCACTTTGGTTTCCTTACTGCTTTTTAGCGGTGATGATTTTTGCAGTTACAAATTTATTTGTAAGAAGAAAGAAGTTGGGAGG
>JAEWJV010000199.1 GCA_023386395.1 Bacteroidota bacterium | reverse complement strand
TTACAATACAGCCCATAATGGCAATTTTTACCCCTTTCAAATGATTGGTTACCGCACGGATTTTGGCAGTGGTTTCCTGCAGTTCAAACAACGTTCTTCCACAGCTCGGGCAACTGATGTATTCGGTTTTTGAAATGCGGGTGCGTGTTGCCTGCAATACGGAAAATGATGTTGTATTAAGGAATTGATGATTGTTGGCAACAGCAATATAATTGCGGCCGCTTACCCTTGTGTTACTCATTTTTTGAGGGTCATTCATCAGCCATATACCATCGCCAAAACCATCGAGCAGTAAAGCACCGGCTTCTGCCGAAAATTCAATAAGCTGTTCATCCACCGAGGCGCAATGGCTTTCCACACAAATAATAACAGGTGCTTTTATGTTGCGTTCCATCAGCTCAATCATATTGCGGCGCACATCGGCCATGCTATGTTTATTGGATGAATAGAGGCATAACACTGCTGTTACATCCGTAGCAACCTGGTCGAAAATCCTTTCCTTTATTTCCTTATCAATTACATGAACATCTATTGCAATAAAATTTTGCCTGGACGATTTTTCTGGTATATCAAGATAGTCAACGCCTTCAAATAATGGAAAAACGGATTCCCCCCAGCTTTCTCCAAAGGCAGAAGAATTTTTAGCCTCTATCCATGTTTTAGCGCTGCAAATAATTTTCAATGTTCCGGGCAAATGAAAGTCGAGTGTTTTATTCGCAGTATAAATATAATCCGCAGCAGAGTCGCGAATATTACATTTGTCTGTTGCAGCATAGTAACTTTAACCAATGGCTTTTAAATCTGCTGCATTGATTCTTTCTTTCTGCATAAAATCAGCCACCACAACAGGTACCAATGTGCCGCCAATATTATTTACTTCATGTGTAATCCTGCGTTTGTATTCAAAAGGATTGTAGGGTAATGTTAATCGCTGACGGCTAACCGATGAGGTTTCATCTGTTGACAGTTGGCGGTTGACGGTTGACTTAATTTTCTGCAGTAAATCTGCTATGGGTGAATGATGCTCCCGGTTTTCATAACGCTTCACCAAATCTTTACAAACCGGTATTTCAAATTCAGGGTCTTCAGTAAGTGATACACGTATCGTATCGCCTAATCCATCTTCCATTAAAGCGCCAATACCCACAGCACTTTTTATCCTGCCATCCTCACCATCGCCTGCTTCGGTAACGCCGAGATGTAAAGGATATATTTCTCCAAATTCTTCAAGCATGGTATTAACCAGCAGCCGGTAAGCCTGCACCATTACCAGTGTGTTACTGGCCTTCATGCTCAGCACAATATTATGATAGCTTTCATTCCTCGCTATACGCAAAAACTCCATGGCACTTTCCACCATGCCCATCGGCGTATCACCGTAACGGCTCATGATCCTGTCGCTCAAAGAACCATGATTAGTGCCAATGCGCATGGCCGTTCCATATTCTTTACAGATTTTAACCAGCGGCGTAAAGCGGTCGCGTATGCGGTCTATTTCTTCCGCATATTCCGCATCGGTATATTCAATTTGTTCAAACTTTTTCTTATCAACATAATTGCCCGGGTTAACCCTAACTTTTTCAACTATACGGGCTGCAATTTCTGCTGCATTTGGTGTGAAATGAATATCGGCCACCAGCGGCGTGGTATAGCCACGTTTGTGCAGCTCATTTTTTATGTTGAGTAAATTTTCCGCATCTTTTTTTGAAGGTGCTGTAATACGCACCAGTTCTGCGCCGGCTTCAATACAACGGATGGTTTGCTCAACTGTGGCAATTGTATCCATCGTATCGGTAGTCGTCATGGTTTGCACACGCACCGGATGAAGGTTGCCCAATAAAAGATTTCCAATCTTTACCTCACGGGTTTTTAAACGGCCGTATGCCGTAAGCGAATTGCAATATAGCTGCATAGGCTGCAAATTTATGCATTAGGCAGGTGATGGGTTATTTTTTCGGAATAAGGATAAAATTTAACGTTAGGCAATACAGTTGCTGTGAATGACCGTATTTTTATAAGCGGGAAACTTCCGTAATTTCGTTCAAAACCAATTAACATGCTTAAACACCTAACTGCAGCAGCTTTGCTGCTCTTATTCATCAGTTGCAATCAGCCGGAAGAAAAATCCCGCATGCCAAAACAATACGCCATTCAGCAGCTATATAATAATCTTTCCGTTGGGGCGGCAGGTTTTAACAGCGATGAAAGCAAGGTGCTTATAAACAATAACAGCACCGGCATTTATAATGTATATGAACTGAACATTGCAGATACAGCAGTCATGCCTTTAACAACATCTGCCAAAGAATCTTTTTTTGCAATTGATTATTTGCCCGGTACTGAAAAGTTTATTTACTCGGCAGACCAGGGCGGTAATGAAAATTCGCATCTTTATCTCAAAAGCAAAACTGACACCGGTGCAAAAGATATTACGCCCTGGGCCGGCAGCGCTAATAATTTTTATGGCTGGAGCGATGATAAAACAGCATTGTATATTACCAGCAACCAGCGCAATCCGCAGGTATTTGATTTATGGAAGATTGATACGGCCACCTGGAAAGCCAGCCTGCTTTATGAAAATGATTCTGCTTACGATATAGCAGGCATCAGTAAAAGCGAAAAATATATCGGGCTGAATAAAAGCATTACCACCGATAAAAACGAACTGTATCTCTACGACCGGGATACAAAAACAAGCAAACGCCTGAGTAATGATCATGAAGCTAACTGGGGTTTGCAGGCCATGGAAAAGAATGACAGTATTTTGTATTACACCACAAACGACGGTAATGAATTCAGTTATCTTGTAAAGTATAATATCAACAGCGGCAAAGCTGATAAAATTTATGAAGATAAATGGGATGTAGCAGGCATGAGTTTAAGCGACCATGAAAAATATCATACCATCTTTATAAACGACGATGGCAAAAACAAGGTATTGTTGTTTGATCATGCTTCCGGCAAAGAAATTCCATTTCCTGAAATTAAAGATGGTAATATACAGGGCATCATCATATCACCATCAGAAAAAAACTTACTGCTGTCTGTGGGCAGCAGTACCAGCCCTGATAATCTTTATACTTACAATATTGAAAGCAAACAGTTAAAACAACTTACATCAACGTTGAATAAACAAATAGATGAAAATGATTTGGTAAAGGCAGAAGTGGTGCGCTTTAAATCTTTTGACGGCAAAGAAATTCCGGCCATTTATTATAAGCCGTTGCAGGCAAGCGTCGGTAATAAAGTGGGCGCCTTGGTTTGGGTGCATGGCGGGCCTGGCGGTCAAAGCCGTATTGGGTTCAGCAATGCTATTCAATATCTCGTTAATCATGGCTATGCAGTGCTTGCCGTAAATAACCGCGGCAGCAGTGGTTATGGAAAAACATTTTATAAAATGGATAATAAAGATCATGGTAATGCTGATCTTAAAGACTGTGTATGGGGCAAGAAATGGCTGGCTGAACAGGACTATATTGACAGCAATGCCATTGGTATCTACGGCGGCAGTTATGGCGGCTGTATGGTGCTGAATGCGCTCTGCAGTTACCCCGATGAATTTAAAGTTGGCGTTGATTTATTTGGTGTTGCCAACTGGCTGCGCACTTTACGCAGCATACCACCTTACTGGGAATCGTTCCGCAAAGCTTTATATGAAGAAATGGGCGACCCGGCTACCAGCGACAGTATTCATTTGAAAGAAGCATCACCTTTATACAATTATCAGAAAATAACAAAGCCTTTAATTGTATTCCAGGGCTTGAATGATGTGCGTGTATTGCCGGTTGAAAGCGATGAAATTGTTGCAGGTGTAAAGAAAAACGGCGTGCCGGTTGAGTATGTAACTTACCCGGATGAAGGACATGGTTTTGTAAAGAAAGAAAACCAGATAACAACATCAGAAAAAACACTTGCTTTCCTGGATGAATATTTAAAACCGCCAACAACCGCAAAGTAATAAGACAATATTGAAAACTGTTTTCCAGAGAGGCTGCCCTGATACAAACGGGCAGCTTCTTTTTCATATCAGCTTACAAATAATAAATGCGGTCTTAATGCAATCAATTTAATTAATAAATTTACCCGCACGAACATTATATCCAGGGTATATGAAAAATCAAACTTCAGCTAACACACTTGCTGCTTTATATTTTGGCATAAAAACAATCTGCATCTTTAATAAATCAACACAACTCCAATGATAACAGTTGCTGTTGCAGATGATCATGCTTTATTTAAATCAGGCATTATTGAGTTAATACAGTCCCAGCCGGATATGGAAGTGTTGTTTGATGCTTCCAACGGTAAAGAGTTTATTGACCGCCTGGCTGAAAACAAGGGAATTGATATAGCTGTTATAGATATTGAAATGCCGGTAATGAATGGTTTTGATCTTACTGATTACCTGCATGAGAATTATCCTGCTATAAAAATAATTATATTATCTGCGTACTCGCAGGAACGCTTTGTAGTAAAACTGATAGAATGCGGCGCTGCCGGCTTTCTATCGAAGAATTGCCAACCTAAAGAATTATTTGATGCCATAAGGCAAACCTATGACTGCGGGTTTTATCTTACCCCGGATGCATTTAAAGTAATGCAGCGGGCAAGGACAATATCCAAACAATATAAAAATATCAACAACATTCCTGTGGAATTAACCGCCCGTGAACTGGAAGTGCTTAAGTTAATATGCAGGGAAATGACGAACCATGAAATAGCAGATGAACTTTGTGTAAGTGTACGCACCATAGAAGGCCATCGCAATAACCTCATTTTAAAAACCGGCAGCCGCAATACTGCAGGCCTCGTTTTATTTGCCGTTCGTTATAATATTATTGATGCGCTTTCCTGAAGCACGTAGAAATACGTGTTTTTAAAAACCCGTTTTCTTACGCTTGTAACCGGTTTTAAATCAGATTTATTTTGTGGCATTAATCATTCTGAAAAACATAATTCTATGCCACTGAAAACATGGGTAACAAAATCCCGGCAGCCGTTCAATTCTTTCTATTATTATAACACCATGAGCCGCAATTTCGTGCGCATCCGGCTGGAGCTGGGCAGGAAGGGCTTATATCCCAACCCCGGCATCACGGCACGGCTAAACAGGTTTATCGGCTTTGTGGATGATTTAAACGCATTCGATTTTAAAAATTTTAACCGGTGGACTGTAAACAATAAAAATGAAATTGTTTATTGTTTGGGCAATGATTTTATAACCTTGTCAAATGAACCCGCGGCAGGTAAAAATGTTATTGATTTTTCTTTAGCCATTGATGAACTGCATCCAAAATTTATTCATTTGGGAAATACAGTTGCGGAAGCGCCAGGCATGCTTCCTATAAACAGCAAGGGAAAAGAGGTTACAGAAGAAATGCTTATTGCAATTGCTGAGAGCCAGTTAGGCGAATATACCAGCATTTCCCTATGCCCAACGGCTTCGGATGAATGCGAACTGGCTGATGCTGTTTTTAAATTACACCGGCACATCAATTTGATATTACAGAATTGAAAATCTTCTTTAATATATTTTAATCATTTAAATAAAATTTTATGGCAATCGATACAACTCCATCCACGGTGGCAACCAATGCCTTGCAGGCAATACCATTCGAAGCTTTAATTGGCGGACCGCTTGATGCTTGTATAAAAGCACAGGCAGTAGCTGCAAAAACAAGCTGGGAATTTATTAATGAAGTGGGCCTCACCATTGATCCGGATACGGGGGAGAAAAAAGCAATTAATGTAACTTTTGAATACAATAATAACGGCAAACTTACTACGCTGGTTGTGCCACTTATCATTTTATTGCCTATTCCGTACCTCGCTATCAATGCAGTAACCATTGATTTTATGGCCAATATTTCCGCTGCATCATCCAGCGTGCAGGAAACTTCAAGCGATACATCGCTTGGTGTTGATGCTACGGCGGAAGCTTCCCTTGGTATTGGGCCTTTTTCCCTGAAAATTAGTGCCAGTGCCAACTATTCAAGCAAGCAGGCATCCAAAGCGTCTCAAAATTCCAGCTATTCTGTGGAATATACAATGAACGTGCATGTAGAAGGCGGCCAGGCAGATATGCCGGCAGGCCTTGCCACGGTACTAAATATTTTGCAGGGAAGCGTAACTTCTGTTTCAATTGATGACAGTATAGCCATAACGCCGGCCAATGTTTCATTAAACAAAGTACAAAGCACTACACTGCAGGTGGTTGTAAAAGATACGCATGGTATTCTCGCCCCTGGTGTTAAAGTAAGCCTCGCTGTTGAAGATAATAGCCCTTTTGAAAGTATTGCCATCACAAAGGGCAATGAGCTTTCAGCATTGCTGGATGGTATTGACAAAGGCACCGTGCATCCACGAATATTAAAGCCATTCCTGCGCCACTATCCCGTCAGTACAAATTATAAAATTGCAGCATCCAGAACCAACAGGTTTATTCCTGCAAGTACAACACAAACCGCTATAAATGCTGCCAAGGGCGGCAATAATGTAATAGATGCAGTAACAGATCAGAATGGTTCAGTAACTTTTAAGCTTACTTTAAAAGACGATGTTTATTTTAAAACAGATTTGCTGCAGGGTAAAATAAAAATAGGGGCAGATGTTCCTGTGGCAGGCACATCGCCTTCACAAACCAAAACAGAAACACAAACTGTCGTTTACTCTATCATACCACTTGGCCCTGTATATGATTTTACTTTCAGCAACAGCCTGGACAAAAGTCTTTCATTTACAAAAGCCGCAGAAGAACAAGCCTTAAATATAGGGATACTTGATGGTAATCAAAATACAGTAAAAAACTTTCCGAAAGACATTAAGGCAACTGTGAAATTAGATAATAACAATAATGCCGATACAATTTTTGATAAGATCACCGTTGATCCCGGTAAAGAAGCAGGCACACCAACTGCCGAAACCGCAACCGGTAAGTTTGAAAACGACCAATTGGCATTTAAATTTAAAACAAAGGCTGGTTTAACATCTCAAAGTATAACAGGTGTTATAGTATTCTCTGCCGATTTTGTGCAGGAACACCAGGTGCCTTTTACCGTAGATATTCCTTAATAAACATTCAACGTTTTTACAGTGGAAACATCTGATGTATTTGAAAAACTCTTCGAGACAATATTGATTGACATAACGAAGGCGCAAAACAAATCGAATATTTACTCCGCGAAATTAGGAGAGCAATATGCAGACCCAGCAAAGTACAAGCTGCCTGTAAACCTCAGGTTTTGCCCTTTGCCGGCGCCGGTTATCAACAGCTTTAACCTGAATATAAAATTTGCGCTTGAGGCCTTGGAGAATTACCTGGACAACACATTGAAAAATGAAACCGGGAAATTAGTTGCTGCAATGATTGAAAAAATAACACAGCCGGAAAAACAAATAAAAGATAAGGATAAAGTAATTGCAGACATAGTTTTCGATATAAAGCAAAGCATTTATAAAGTAATTACTGATGATGAGAAAGGTTCAATAACAAATGAAACGTTGCTTGTTTTTTTCAGGAATAGTTTTCATGAAATTTTATCAACTGACTTTTATATTGACATTATAAATGAGATATTTTCTCAGCAAAAGGCAAACATTAATAGCTGCATCAATAAAATACTTAACAGGATATCCGGATTAAAAGACAAAAGGTTCGGAAATGTGTCGCCTGTTTATGATTTTGAAACGCTGAATGAAGTTGATGCGGCTATTATCTGCACAATAACTCTTAACGTAGATATGCGCAATTACCAGGTGGGCTTTGATGAGCCGGCCATTAACAATAATGCCGGCTTAAACATGCTGGCATAACTATATAACCTACAGTTATCAACAAAATGGCCACTGTTAATACAAATATTTATCCTTTAAAAAAATTATTTGCAATTCCATTGCGTGCAATAGTACAGGCAAATGCCTATGCTGCGGAAACGGCTATCGCTATTATAAGAAAATATGGCTTTACTAATGAAAATATAAAAAGCCCTGTTAAGGATAATGATGAAAATTGGGGAGAGCTTAGGTATGTAAGCTTCACGTACCAGTATAATGATATGGGTACGATGAAAACAATGAACATAAAAATCCCGCTATTATCACTGATACCCATACCACTGTTGCAGGTAAAAAGTGCAAGCTTCGATTTTGGTATAAGAGTAGTTTCGGCTGATATTTTAAAAACCGAATTTGTTCCTGATGAAGAAGGCGGCCACAAAGATAAAGAAGATATAGAAACGGTATACGCCATGATAGTGCCGTCGGATAAATATATCACAGCGTCTGTTGTTGAAAGGCAATCTGCCCTCACAGCAAACATGGATGTGCATGTGGAAATGGTACAATCAGATCTGCCCGCCGGTATTTTAAATTTAATAAACCTGGAGCAACAGGCAACACACGGTAACTCGAAAGACAGTTACCGTTTAATTGTTGATAAAGAATCTTTGTTTTTTTCAGCTTCAGATTTAACCTCCAACATTGCAGTGCAAATAAAGGGTCAAAAAAATTCTGCCGGTAAAGAAAAGGTGATAACTTTTGAGATAATTAAAAATAGCGATTTCCAGGGAAATATATTCCAGACACCAGTGGTAACCACGGGTGAAAAAGTAGGAAAAAGTTCTGAAACCAGGGTAAGAGTCTTTAGCAGCGGAGGCAGGGCCGGTATACGGCTTACAGCAATAAAAGACATGCAGGAGCAAAATGGTTTTATTAAGGTTTCTGCTGATGGAATTGCCGGTGCAGAAGTGTACTACAAATACAGCTATCACACTTAAATCATAATATTATGGATAACAAACAATCACCAAAGCCTGCCGGCTTTGAATGCCCCAAATGCCATTTTTTTGTTGAGGTATCAATACAATCGCTCCTTTTTGAAGCCGGGCACAAATGCCCGCGCTGCGCTACTGTTTTCAGTATGAACAGGAACGAATCATCTGAGGCGCTGGCTTTGATTCAAAAATTACATGTGGCAATGAAAAACCTCGATGCGGCAAAAGAATTTAAAATGTAATTGATAACCGCTATTTTTTATACTTAACTGCTAAAAAGGGAAATCGCTTAATATCTGGAAAAACCTGGGTACACTTGCTGTTATCAGACGCCAGTCAGGCCCTTCAGGTGGTAAGTGGATTAACTGATTTCTGGAAGTGGCATCATTATTCATAAACAGGCAAAACCGTTTGATAATTTATATTCATTTATTTGTTAATGCACTGAATTGCTTTCCCAAATCCTGCAGCGTATTTCGCAAATTTCCTGTTGCTATATTTTTAAGCTGCAGTTGCTGTAAAGTTTGTTGAAGATATTCGACAGTTGAAGCGGCATCAGGATAAGCAGTTAAAATATCAATGGCATTTTGCAGGTAAGCAATTGCATAATCGCACAGTTTAAAACTTACCGGCGGGTCAAGCAGGTATTGTTTTATTTCAGTAATTTTTTTCAGGTCTTCATTCTTCATCTTCATATTACAAAGATACTAAGGTTGAAATCTATAACATGCTGCGGCAATAACGTTGAATCAACCAATGAATATTTCACAAAACAATTAATGGATGCTGCAGATATTAATATTATTTTATTATCATTGCCAAAAATGTTTTGTTGAAATTGTCTCCGGTTTATAAATTATCCATATTCCTTTTATTAATTTTTAGTTGTAGCTTTTTGTCGGCTCAAACCAATGTATTAGGCGGATGGAATATTCTTAATTATAATTATTCCTTTAATAAAAAAGTGTTCCTGTACAGTGAGGCCCAGTTGCGCAGCCAGCGCCTTGCTAATGATTTTTATTACCACGAATTAAAATTTGGCGGTGGATATAATATAACAGGCGGGAGCTCTGTATTTGCGGGCATAGGTAATTATGAAACTTACACTTTTCCAGGCAATCTCAAGAAACCGCTTACTTCAAATGAGTTCAGGATATGGGAACAGTTTGTTATTTCTGCTTATATAGACCGTATTAAATTTGAAAACCGTTTCCGCATTGAGCAACGTTGGATAAACGGCGATTTCTTTAACCGTTTTCGTTACCGCATAAACCCCATCATACCACTTAACCATTCTGCATTAACAGCAAACACGGTTTATATACCACTATATAATGAAGTCTTCTTTACTAACAAAGCGCCTTACTTTATACGCAACCGGGTATTTGCTGGCATTGGTTACCAGTTTACAAAATCCATTGCATTACAGGGCGGTTTTATAAGGCAGTTTGATTATCGTAAAGCAGATGATGGCAGCGGCAAAAATTTTATGCAAATGATGCTTATTATTAATGGCGGCCACCCGGGCAAAGAGCCGCAGCATTCAAATACCGATTAACTGTTACCAGTCTTTTTCCGGTTGTGCGGTGTTGTTTTTATCCTGCAGTTTTTGCTGTAACTGCTTTTCCTGGTTGCGCAGCTCATTAAACTTCTGCTGCATCATATCTTTATTTAGTGGTTTTTGTTTTTGCTGTTGCTGCTGTTGATTTTGTTGTTGCTGGTTCTTCGGCTTGCTTTGTTGTTGCTGCTGTTTTAATTCATTCAATGCCTTCTGAAGGTTTTCTCTTGCATCATCATCATCCGGATTTCCTTTTAATGATTCCTTAAATG
>JAEWJV010000155.1 GCA_023386395.1 Bacteroidota bacterium | reverse complement strand
AGTATGGTCTGGAATAGTAGTTTGTTACACCCTTATCCTTTTCAGCTTGTTTTCTTAGCTCATATAAGAAGTCGTGTATCCGGTCAATTACAGCTAAGCAATTTCCTGTTATTTCTTTTAGTTGCTTTACAAGAATAGGGTCATTGCTGATAAAGAAAGCAGATTTATAGAGAGTCTTAAATTCATTTATTGCTGTTGCTAAGACAAGCAATGACTGCTTAATGCCTTCATGTTCAATGTTAATATGAACACGTCGATATTTTTCAAGAAAAAAATTGTATAGTTTATGTATTTGCCGTTCAAAATTTTCGTCCCGACTTATTCCGTCAAATATTCTGGCAATAGGCAAATCAATATTTAATTCTTTGGTATAGCGTGGCCCTAATGCATCAATACTTTCCCTATTTTTTGCAGATAACCAGTCATCAGTGAACTCTTCTTTATTAAACCAAAAATAGGCTAAGCCTTCATTGTCCTTTTTGGATAACCTGCTTATTAATTGGGGTGAACCCCAATACTCGAATTCTGCAGCAACACCCCTTGACAAAGCGTATTTTTCCCATTCGATAACTTTCTCTTTCCACTTATCAAGCATTGATTTTTTCCCTTTAACTTTTGCATCAGGCATATCAAGCGGCAAACACACATAATATTTTATTAACAATGGATGATTATCTATAGCTTTTTTTACCGAATCATCTATTTGTGTCCACTGTTTAGATGACAAACTTTCTGTAAAATATTTTGCCTGCCACATATGCAAACCACCATTAACTAATTCCCAATAGCATTCCTTCCCTGCATCAGGTTTGCCAATGCGCTGAAAGTATTTTTGATTTGCAATAGGTTCTTTGGCTGCTAATTGGCAAACTAATTCTTCAAATCCATTATTAAGACTGTTATCAATCGGGCGGATATTATGCCAGTTGAGGATAGGCGTAAACATAGTTAACAAATATATTTAAAGGTTTCTTTGCTGCATTTTTTATAGTGACTTTGCATGTCTCTTATAAATTCAATTGCACAATGCAACTTAATTGCTACCAAAATGGAAAGAAAAATACTTATACGAATTACGGAGAAGAAAATTTTTTTAACATCAGAGATATGTCTAAACCATTCATTGGTGGAAATATGCGTAGATAAGTCAAACTGATTTAATACAACAATTTGTACAACACTTTTGCACACTAAGGGTGTATATTAAAAATGATATAGCAAAATGTATATCATTTTTGATATACATTTGTAGAACATTTATAGAATAATTGTAGAACATTTATAGAATAATTATAGAATAAAATAACCGGAGATAAACCTCCGGTTATAAAAAACAGGTCTGACTAACATTTTGTGAGACATCAGAATTTGGACTTCATATATCCTTGGTCACATTTAGAACAGACCCGCTTTATCAACGGTTATCTCAATCCAATGAGATAACCGTTTCCTGTTATAGCAAATATAAACTAAATATACCTTAGCACATTATCACTAATGCACAATTGTGTATAATGTATATCATATCCTTTTGGAGGAGTGATACGAAGTAAAAATATAATTCTTCGCATGGCATTTAAGATGGCTTACACCGTTTAACCCGTATTCCTATCTGAGCGTGCAGGGAAGCAATAAAGCATGGCTTACTTTTGTCGTAGCATGCTCTGCATAAGCAGCCAATAAGTATAGCCTGCGACCCTGCGTTTATTACTGTCCTTCATCAGCTTCTCTCTCTGGTTTACACGAACATCATTTTCTTTCGGCTAATTACATTAGCATTAAATACTAATTGTATTAGTTTAAATTTGTAGAATGAAATATCTTTTAATTGATACCAATGCATGGGCTATTGATCTTCTTACCGCCGACAGCGATAATCAAATCTTAGAAGCTTTGGAAGCGTGGTTGGCAAACGAAGAAATTCAAATACTAATTCCAGAAGTGATAAAAAATGAAGAATGGGTAAAAGTTAGAGACAAATATCTAGATGAATTAAAGAAATACTCAGATGCTTTTTTGAAGACTGTAAAACGATCTGATACACCTTTATCAACGCTCATGAAAGTTCAATTAGCGAACATGGAAAGCAAAGCAGCAAGAATAACTAAGCTGATGGATTCAGGAATATATTATGAACCAAGTTTGTATGTTAAGGGTGAGGTCGTTGATAGGCAAAGAAAGAAATTGGCTCCATTTCACAATAAGGAAAGAAGTACAGCTGATGGCCTAATTTATTTTTCTACTATAGAATATCTGAAAAACAATAACATTGATTGTTTTTATTTTATAACCAAGAATAGTAAAGACTTTTTTCCTGATGGAAATAATCTTCACTCTGATCTAGTTATTAATAACATAAAAACTTTGCTGTATTCACAGTTAGGTTTATTATATTATGAATTAAGATCAGAGCTTTCACACATTGTCAAAGAGGACCTTTTTGAAACATATAAGGATTATGTTAGTCAGTTTATTATTGAAAAACCTAAAAAGCTTTCAATAATTGACCAGTTATATTATACGCTAGATCGTTATTATGACCAATTACCCTTCATTCCTCCGCATATTCTTGCCCGCACTTTTCCTTTTAAAATAAAAAACCCGAAGTATAAATACACATTCAATTCAGCTTTTTCAATTCAATCAAATAATAAAGAGCTTATTGATACTTTAAAAAACATTTCTATTAAAAATGAAAACGAAATTGAGATTAGCCCAGAATCGAATATTGCAGAAACAGAAAATTATAAACCTAAAGCTTACGAAGTATTCAGAAAGCTCAATGATAACCTGATCTTTAGTATAGAAAGTTTTGGAGCTGGAAAGGCAGTTAGTATAGAACTTGAAGAGAATAGGAAATGCGATTGTGTACGTTGCACATTTAACAGATTTCAATTCTACGAATCGTTTAATAAGTTAAATTCTTTTTCCAACAACGCTCCAGGAGAAACTTTAAAACATGCATTTATCCAGTATCAATTTGGAAATTTCAGCTTCTCGTTGAAGATGTTTTTTTCAGTTTATAATTACGCTCAAAACCATAAAAAATATCTTCTTGGTTTGATTTGTCTTTACAATTTAAAACGATTGCAAAATTTTATTAAAAACCATTTCTTAAAAACAGATGAATCTGTTTCAAAAATTTTTTCTGAAATAGATTCTATGCCATTGAACCGGTATTTATTAATGTGTGCATCTGAATCTCCTTTTGTAATTGAAAATATGCGATGGATTTGTGAGAATAATTTTTATTATGATGCACATATAAAAATAGTCGAAGTGGTTGAAAAAATTAGAGATCACTATTATTCGCAGCTTAAAGGTGGATGGAGTAATAATAGCAATCTCAAAATCTTGCTTGGAGCATTTGCAGAAATTGACACATTTTTAGAAAATAATTTTATTATTTATTCCAGCTATTCGGAATTTTTCTCGCTTTTTGACAAGGTGTTAGAAGGTTTTTTAATGTGTCATGCATTTAATGAAAATCAAGGTTCCCGTTTAGTTTCTTTCGATGATTATCTACTGCTGAGAATAATAAGCTATGCAGATGCCAATAAGATCTTAAAATATTTTCATCAATATAACTTAATAACATTGCGGTACAAATTGGATGAGGAGCGTTCAAATTCTATAGAAACAATTTTAATTACTCTTTTTAGGGATTATGGTCAAGTAACCAAATTAATGAATGACGAGATTGAAGAAAATGGATTCTTTTTTTTTACTCGACTAAACAGAATTATTCAAAACTCATTTGTAATATTGGCAATAACTGAATTTCCTGCTACAACGATTTCAAATATTGCTAACGAACTTCTAACATTTTTACAAAATGAAAAAAGCATACGAAAAACGGAATATAAATATCTCGCAGAATTTATAGGCAGAAAGGGGCAATTTTTTGCATCATCGACCGTCGAGGGTTTGCTTAATTTGTCCATAGATAATGAATGGATGCACGAAGAAGAGGTTTTTAGAGCTTTAAAATATCAAATCCAAAATCACCATAAAAACTTATTAATCGGAGATAATAAAACCTATGAAAAGATCATTGAAAACTTTTTTAATAGATGTCCTAAGTGTAAAAGTTTTCATCACGATAATATCTTAATTTCTATTTATGCAATACTTGCTGATAAATTGAAAAAAGACCTACAGGATAAGATGCAACAGCATTTACAAGAGCATCCTAATTGGCAGACGTTTTATCTTTTCGCAATTCATGACATTGTTAATTACACTGATTTTGAAACATACCTTGATAATATTAATAAATCAAATGATGAGGTAGTACGTCGGCATTGGTATCCTTATGGTGAAACATATTTTAGAACACTAAATGAATTAATCAACTTGTGTTTTAAGTTCAATATTGACTTGGCTGAACCTAAATTTGAAAAATTTAAAGGAATTTCTGACTATTATGATTGGCTTCTTGATATGGATGGGTTCGATTACTCGAAATTTAACCCTCAATGGATTCTTGAATATCCAACAGACTTTTATTTAAAAGAAATTTTTAAATCAAATAGATTAAAAATATTTATTAAAGAGTATTTGAAAAAAACGAAAAACCCTTTAATTGCCGAATATTACATCAAGTACTCTTAAAAAAGATGTGCTCGTCATTATATCTATTGTAATGAATTATATGCGCTTTGCTTGTTGTATTTATATATTGTTTCAAGTTATATCTCTATCTGGCGCAAGTATGCAAGGCAGACAATAAAGAATGGCATACTTGTGCCCATGTAAACGCTCTGCAAATTATTGTATTATGTAAGCTTGCTCACCAGCAAAAAAAGAACATCTGTTAAAATATCAAAGACACTCCACCTAAACACGAATGAATATGAGTGATGCAAATAATCTGGACTGGAAAACTTACGAATCAATCACAAAATATATTTATGAAACTCTTGGAGAAAAATCAGGAGTTAAAATAAAGGGTTATGGCAATACCTGCAAAGTACTCGGAAAATCAGGTGTTATTCATCAAATTGATGTATTAGCATCACATTCAGATGGAATTCATACTTATGAAACTGCTATCGAGTGTAAATATTGGAAGGAAAAAATAAATAAAGACATCGTGATGAAGGTATCGGAAATTATCGAAGATGCTAACATTAATAAAGGTGTTATCGTTTCAAAAAATGGTTTTACACAGGATGGAATTGATTATGCAAAGTATAAAAACGTTGGGTTAGTTGAACTGCGAGAAATGAACAACGAAGATTTAAATGGAAATTCTAAAGAAATAAATATCGGGGACTTTGATATTCAACTTTCCATGATTATCACAAGACCTGAAATACTAAGCATAGATATAGGCAATAATCAACAACTGGAAGTTAAACATGAATTCGATTTCTATGATTTCTTTATTACACTGGAAAATGGAAATCGAGTTCCCTTAATTACCTACGTCAACAATTTTAGAGAAGAGGTACGTCTCAAAAACAAAAAAGCTGAGAAGATTACGAAACATTACAAAATCCAAAAAGCGGTTATATCCAACAGACAAACCAATGTTTGTGTAAAAACAAACGGAATAACTTTTACCGGCCAATTAACCCAAATAGATGCAGGCAAAAAAATGAAATTTACTTTGGTAGATCAAGTTTGGTTAATTATGAAATCGATCTTTGATAAACAAACTTTTACTTTTACGAATACTGGATTAATCATAGAACACAAAAAATGAAAGGTAATGCGGTAATAAGTGTATTGTATTGCCGCCTGCACACGAATTAGCAAAATTCTCAAGCCTTTGCACAGGTTAATGGCTATTGGCGCAGCTGTTAACCTTTTTAATTTTATCCTTTACTCTTTTTTCATTTTTATTCCTTTTTATTTTACTGTGGGTTATTATATGAAGTGAATAACATATTGCATTAGATATCAGAACCAATATCTTCATACACTAATAGCAAACGGGTCTTTCATACCCGGATAAAGTGTAACACAGGGCAAGATTTCCAGGGGAAAGCCATCCACCTGCTGCTGGTGTACCGGCGCATCGGCATTTTGTACAATGCCTACACTGCCCATATTGTTATTGATGAGCCTTACTATAAACTGAAGCTGGAAATCCCGTTTTGGCCCGGGCTTACGCGCATCAGCTAACAGCAAGCCATCCTGTAACCTTGCTACACTATGTAAAGTTTTTTGCACTAAGGGCAGGATGTTATTGTTTAATGTAAACCCCGTTAAATTCAACATGGCGGCCGCTGCAATAAGCGCAAGATAATGCTGCCCGTTTTCTTTAAACATAGCATGCTTATGCAAATCAGCCGCGATGATTGTTTTTAAGGCTGCATTCATCTCATCAATACTTTGCCGTACTTCTACTTTAGACCTTGCATACGCTCCAATGCCAAAAACCGCAAAACAAAGCTGCAGTGCGGCAGACCACACATCAAAAGGATCGCCATCAGGACATTGCTGAATAATATTTTTGAATGTTTGTAAAATGGTGCCCGAGGTTGTTTTAACCCAGGTTTCTTCTTCAGGTTTAGCCGCCTCTTTACATATATTCTCCAGCTCCAGCAAATAATGAATAGGATAACCGGATGCTTTCAGGCTGTGTATATTCGGCGCCCGTGACCAATCGTCTATATCCCTCAGCACCCGGCTGGTAACAGGATAATCAAGTGCATAGTCTTGCGGCTTCCTGTTTGATAACGGGCCTTCAATTGCAATTCGCTCTTTGGCTGAATCCAGGTTTACCCGTTCAACGGTAGCCGCACCTATTGAAGCCAAAGCATCGGCAAACCAGGCTTCCTTTCTGCACCAGTCAGAATGATAAAAATTTTCTGTTTCAATTATCAGTACCTTATCTGATTTGGCTAAAGAACCAAAAACAAACGACCGGTTAATTACGCCATGCGGCAGCGTTAAGCAATCCAGAAAAATGCCATGATCAGCATGCAGTTGCCGTACACTTTCAGATAGCACCAGCTTGGCATCCAGGCCCCTGTGGCTAAGAAATATATTAAACCGAGCCTCATTCAATATTGCAGTGCGTGTTACAGATGTTTTAACCTCGTAGAGCTTAGCTAAACTAACAGCAACCCACATCAGGTCAGCCGCAGATAAAAGCGCGTTAACAAGGCCTTCTGCTAAAATCTGAACCAGTTTCAACATCGATTCAGGGTGAAATGAACCTACTGTATATTGTGCGTTGGTGATCGTCAATCTTCCATCACGCAGTGAAGTAATTGTCGGCAGCGCTTCCCCTAAAAATATGTCGGGGGGAATAAAAGATGCTAGGGCCGCCAACGTCCATGATAAGGCAACTACTATTTTCGATAAGTGATCGTACTGCGGAGGTATTTCCATAAATTCCTTTTCAATATCTATCTGGTTTTTTATTGCCCAGATGTCAATCCAGCCACTGCGGGAAAATTCATGTGGCTGCATTTTTCCATAACCATCCTTGCTGGCGGCCTTCAACCATAACAGGGCATCCCTGCCCAACAGGGTAGTTAACAATTGTCTGAAAGGTAATGCTGCCGCTACCTGCCGCCTGTATAGTTCATTTTGTATGGACAACTCAAAACCCTCCTGCTTATCGCCGCTGGCTTTTCTTTCAGACCGGAGCTGCATTAAGCTATTCAAAAGCATAAAAGCTTTTTCATCCCGAAAACTTAGTTCCATTAAGGTGGGCAAACTATCACCGGAAAAAGAATCAAGTATTTGCGCTATAATGCTACTGCACTGAATGAAGACCGGTTGAAAGCCTTTTGGAAAAGACTCCATGAGTTGTCTCAGCCATACCTGCATTTTTTTATCCGCTAAAATCTTATTCACGCTATCAGCAAGCAGCATCGATGAAGTTTCTATTTCCGGCCTGTTGCTGTTTTTTTTAGAAAAATCTTCCGGAAATAGCCTCATAACATCAATGGCGTCGTGCATGATACCCTGTACAAAACTCAGTTCTGAATTTACATTTGGAGAAGTGTTCATAGGTTTATGTTTCTTTCATAAAGCAGTCGTGAATATATTATTCAGGTGTGCATTTTTTATTCAGGCAATACCTTACACTTTTGCAACACTTCTTTAATGTAATTCCTGAAAATAGTGCAGTGTAAAACTATTTAAAAAAGGAATTACACATGAAATACTTTCTCTTATTACTGTTTTGCCTGGCAGTAAAAATTGCTGATGCCCAAAATAAAAAAGGTAAAACCATTCATCCTTTAAGTGTTGGTGATACGGTTGCTGATTTCACCTTCAGGCAAGTGCTTAATTATCCTTCTAAAACAGCCAGGCTTTCAGATTTTAAAGGCAAGATTATAATACTTGATATGTGGAGCACTTACTGCAGCGCATGCATTGAAGCTTTTCCCAAGATGCAGGCATTGCAGGATAAGTTTAAAGCCAGGATACAGGTATTACTGGTAAACCCCTACCCTGCCGAAGATGACCCTGATGAAAGAATAAAGCAGGTTTTGGCAAGGGTAAAACAACGTACCGGATTAACGCTTACCGTGCCGATGCCATTGCACGATACTATGCTGAATCATTTGTTCCCCCACGAAACCGTACCGCATGTTGTTGTGATTAATGAAAAGGGCATTATGATTGGCTCCACTTACTCATGGGCTGTTACACCGGAAAATATCCAGTCTTTGCTGGTGGGAGAAAAAATCCGTTTTCCGGTAAAGAACGATTGGGGATTTGACCGGGATACCCCGCTGTTCGTAGATGGTAATGGCGGTGATGGCAGCAATTTTATATACAGGTCAATCATTACGCCTTATAAAGATGGCATCCCCGCCTTTATAGGCAGCCAGGAGCTGAGTGAGCGAAAGGCTAAAAGATTTTACGTAATCAATTATCCCCTGCTCACGCTGTACCAGCTGGCCTACCCCGAGGTGCTGAAATATCCTGCCAACAGAACCATGATTGAGGTAAAAGATTCATCCGGGTTTATGCTGTATCAGGACGCAGAGAAAGACAATAAAAACAGCTATTGTTATGAAGTGATAGCGCCTGCTTCACCTGTTGAGGTAAAAACATATATGCGACAGGACCTTCAACGAACATTTCATGCCATCGCTTTTAATGAGGAAAGAAATTTGAAATGTTATGTATTAAAAAAGGTTGGTAATGCAGATGCCATTTCTCTAAATACAGACAGTGCGGCAACTGACATAGAAAAAACATCGCTGCATAAGTATATGCTCAACCAGCCGCTCTCCCGGTTTATTGACATGCTGAATGATATGTTGCCCGCACCTGTAATTGATGCAACGGGGCTAACCAAAAATATAAGCTTCGATTTTCCATTTGATATATACAGCTATAACATACAGCAATGGAACAGTTTCCTGCTGCCATATGGCTTTGCTTTAGAGGAAACAGAAAAGAACATGGAAGTAGCAGTGATTAGGGATCAACCATAATCTTTTTTATTGTGTGTGATTAAGGCTTCATGGTAGCTTGGTTTTTCTTGTTTAGACGATACAGGGATTGTTTCTACTTTCCCTGTTTTCAACTCAGCTAATTTTGTGCTGCTTTTCTGATAAATAATTTGAGCATACGCACGGCTTTAGATATTCAGAAAAGCCAACGCCTTAACAGCTCTGTTTTAAGAGCGAGTAGAAATGCCTTATCCATAACGGCAGTTTTCTTATATGCCACAATATTTTACCAACGGCTGAAAGCTTCCTATACATTTTTCTTTGTTCAATTTCTGCTTGCAGAAATTTATAAAGCGTTGAATCTATCTCACTTTTGGTAAACCCAGCAGCAAGCAGGTTCTCATATATGTTTTCCTCTTTGGATTTTGTTTGCATGACACAGGGTTTTAAAGTAGTATGGAAGTCCGTGAAAGTAACGGCGCCTTCGATTGAAACAGATTATCTGCTTTCAAAAATAAAGCCGGGGTTATATTTATTTATACAATGAATAAATTATTCGTAAATGAATATTGTGGCTTAAGGGTTGAAGAAATATTGCTGATTTATGTTTATGAAACATCTGTTGCTAGACAACGCCTGTGGCTGTTAATTCAAAACAAAGAAGAATGCGGAAATATTTTACCTCTGATATTTTTCAACAAGCCATGAGTGGTGCTTATTCGCCTTAGACAAAAAATTATTGGATAGGTATATTTTATTTCAATAGCTTTATGTTACTAACTGTTGCAATCAACTTTAATCCTAGCGCTTATGTCGCAATCACGAAAACAATTCCTTAAAAGTACCTGCTTATTAATTGGTGCGGGTGCATTATTAAAACACAAGGCTTTTTCTAATTATTATCTGCCTTCCTGTCCTGAAGGTTTTTGTAACTATGACCTTGCAAGTGTAAATAACCCTCCGTTTAGTTCAGTTACCATAGTTGCAAATAAGTCCTATGGAAACGGTACTTCTCCCGGTGATGTAAAATATAACAATGAAAATAATGGCTGTATAAATCCTAGTGGCATTACAGAATGCCTTACTGACGATGCTGAATTGAAGTACGACGTTTTTTATCCTGCTGGTTATGATTTTGAAACCTGTCCCGCTTTACCCGCTGTGATATATGCTCATGGAGGTGGTTATTCAGATTGTAGTAACCGCACTACAGGCGGCGCCGTAAACTATTGCAGGGAATTTGCGAAACGAGGTTTTGTAACTTTTAATATTGGCTACAGGCAGGGGATAAAAATAGACAATTTAGTGCCTACTGGTAGGTCAAGTGTTCAGCAGGAGCTTGGTTTATACCGCGCTTTCCAGGATGTGCGTGGAGCTATCAGGAGCATTATAAAAGACAATTCCAATATGAATAATGCCTATAAATTTAATCCCAACACCATATTCTTAGCTGGCAGCAGTGCCGGAAGTGTAGCCATGCTAAGCGCCGTATTTTTCCCTAACCAGATTGCACATATTAATCCTATTTTTCCATATTCTGGTTCCTCTACAATTGAAAATGCCTTAGGCCCTATTAATGCAGATTATTATTATGGTGAAAGCACTATAAACTACCTAAATAAAATTAAGGGCGTCTGCAACATGTGGGGAAGTATTACTTTACCAGAGGATGTATATACTAATAATACAGAAATGAGCTTCTTTGCCGACGTAACGCTCAGGCCGGTAATTTCCTTTCATGGAGAGTCGGATGGTACAATTAATTATTTGTTTGATGATGTAATAACCCCTCCAGCAACAGGGCATTCCGCTTTTGTAACTGAAAAAAATTGTCTATTAACCCCATCTTTTAAAACCCAGCCCAATAGTACCCTTAGAACCTACGGATCGAAAGCGCTTTTTGACCGGGTATTAACGCCTTTTAATGTCTTTCGTGAACTTTACTTAGACTCAGATGCAGATCATGGCATTAATATGCCAAATTCTAACTATGGCATTTTGGTACCGGTAGGAAGCCCACCTTTATCAGGCAGCAATGTTATGACCTACATAGTGGCGAGAACCGCTACTTTTTTCCAGGCTATACTTTCCGGTACTGCCACCTATTTAAACAATCACGTAAACACAGCCCCTTTTATTCATAATGTATTTGAAGATTCCTGTAACAAACGAAAAAAATGTGAACAGTTTAATACAGACGGAATGTCGGGCGATGATTGCTATTTTACCTTTTAACAGTAAAAACCATTTTATGAAAACAGCATTTACTTTTCTCTTTTTATTGCAGGCGATAACCGCCATATACGGCCAGCCGGGCACATTGGATAAAAGTTTTAACGACAGCGGCAAGGTGCATATACCCAATTATATAACTTGTTTTGCAATGGCGTTGCAAACCGACAAAAAAATTTTAGTGGCAGGGGGCATTGGAGATGATGCAATGTATGCCATAGCCAGGTTTACAGACGGTGGTTTTATTGACAGCAGCTTTGGAACGAATGGAAAAACGGAATTGAATAATATTAATGGCACAGCAACTGCTATAAGCATTTTGCCTGATAATAAAATTATTACTACTGGAGGTGTTGTTGATTCTAAAGTTATAACTGTTAAATTAAAAGAAGATGGTGCGCCTGATTCTTTATTTGGTATCAATGGCATATCTATAATAGATATGGGCGGGTTTATTGTAAAATATGCCCTGGCCGTGCAAACGGATGGGAAAATAGTTATTGCCGGTGCAATATCTTATAATCTTGAATTAGGTTTTAATATGTTGTTATTGCGTTTAAATGCAAATGGCAGTTTGGATAAGGGCTTTGGCAGCAATGGTTATATTATTGATAAGAAGGGTTATGAATTAACCGCAGTGAAAATACAAGCTGACGGAAAAATAGTTACAGCTGGCCACCAATGGCGGATAGGTGCAGGATTTAGGGATCAATTTGTTGTTACAAGATATAATATTGATGGCAGTTTTGATGATGGCTTTGGAGCAGACGGCCATGCTTATACCGATGTTACTGATGGCAATGATGTACCTTATTCATTGGCGATTTTAGATGACAACAAAATAGTGGTTGCGGGTGAGGTGAACTATGGTTTCAGTGAGCACATCCCATCATACATGGCAGCAGTGCAATATAATACAGATGGCAGTCTTGATAACAGCTTTGGAGAGAATGGTATTGCAAAAATTATATTCGACGACACGTCTTCCCAGGCAAGCGGCCTGCAGGTACAGGCTGATGGTAAATTAATTTTAACTGGGCGCGCCTACAACCTTTTACCGGATGGCACTACAGCTTCAGGTTTTGCTTTATGCCGCTTAAAAGCAAATGGAACAATTGATTCGTCATTTGCAAATAACGGCAGGGAAGTCACCTCTTTTGGGGGCAAATATGCAGCGGCTAACGCCTCTGTTTTACAGCCGGATGGTAAAATTGTTTTGGGCGGCGATGGCTATCCCACCGATACCACATATGAACTGCTGCTTGCACGTTATAACAGCAGCAGTGGCATGCCAATTGCTAAAAAGATACAGAAGCTGCTTAAATGGTGGCGCAACCGCAATAACAGCATAACCTTAAGCTGGCAAAACACAGAATTTAATAGCAGAGGTTATTATGTAGTGCAACATGCAGCTGCTTACAATACCATTCAAAATACAGGTACATGGGTAAACATAGGCAGGGTTGGCAGTGCCGGAATAACACAAACCTTTACTGACAATAACCCTTTGCCCGGTACTAATTATTATCGCGTGCAGCAGGTAGAATCATCAGGCAACATAGAAACGACCAATGTTGTTGCCGTAACTATTAATAAAGCATCAGCTATATCCGTTTCTCCAAATCCTGTACAGGATGTGTTGTTCATAAAAGGATTGGATGCCTCTACCAGCTATAGTTTACAGGTATCAAACAGGCAGGGCAATATCGTTGCAAAGGCAACGGTTAAACAAACCTCTTCATATAAGCTGAATGTAGAGAAACTGCCAAAGGGTATATATTATCTTGAGCTTGTATCAGGCATTAATACAACGGACTTGAAATTTGTGAAAGAGTAAGGGCAAAAAAGGAAAGCGATGTGTTTTAATACAATCTAAACACTATGAAACTATTTACCCTGTTAGCATTTTTAAGCTTAATCGCAACATGCTCATTTGCCCAGCCGGGCAGCCTTGACCTTACATTCAATGACAGTGGAAAAGTATTTGTATTGGGTTTTGGTACTGCCCGTGCCACTGCCGTGCAGCAGGACGGCAAAATACTAGTGGGTGGAGAGGCTGCCCAATTCGGGACAGAACATACTTTTATTATCGCTCGTTATATGCCTGACGGCTCATTAGACTCTTCTTTCGGGGAAAACGGAATTGTGACTACCAAATATATATCATCAGGTATTTATTCACTGGCAGTTTTAAAAGACGGTAAAATCCTGGCTTCAGGCTATGGGTATCAAGCACCTATCGGCGCTGAAAATAAATCTCCTTTATTAGCCCGTTATTTACCAGATGGTACTCCTGACCCATCTTTTGGTAATGGCGGAACAATGGCACTTGATGTAAGCAGCCTGGGTGGTATGATAGCAATTGCTATGGCTGTAATGGAAGATGGCCGCATTGTGCAGGCAGGCTCCAGCGGTTCAGCTATGAACAACACGAAGGCAACAACGGTGATAAGATATTTACCTGATGGAGCACCGGATGCGAGTTTTGATGGAGATGGCATTTATACTTTATCGATAGGGCAATTACCAACAATAAAGACGTTGGCGTTACAGCCGGATGGCAAAATAATTTTAGGCGGTGAATACGGCCGCGGTGATATGGGCAATTTTTATATCACAAGACTAACAACTGAAGGTATGATCGATTCCAGCTTTGGCATCAACGGCAAACGCAACCTTGATTTATATGGAGATGAAGATATTATTTATAATCTTGCCTTACAGCCTGATGGTAAAATACTGGCGGCAGGCAGCGTTGAACAAGACGGCCCCTCCACCCCATTAATGACAGTAGTGCGCTTTAAGCCCGATGGCTTTTTCGACAGCAGCTTTGCTACCAACGGCATCGCTTTTGCTGATTTCGAAAAAAAGCAATCCGTTGCTAATAGTATGGTGCTGCAGGAGAATGGTAAAATAACTTTGGGAGGTCTTACCAGGCCATTAATTAATGATACCGGCAGGCTCTCATTTGCACTTGCCCAGTTTAATGCTAATGGCAGCCCCAATATTGCGTTTGGTGAAAACGGCACAACAACAACAGATTTCGGGTATTACCAGCAGGTTATGGCTTTGGCATTGCAGCAAGATGGAAAGATAATAGCAGCAGGCGAAGCACATCCCGGCGATGGCAGCGAACCTTACTGGAACTTAGCGCTTGCCCGCTACAACAATAATGATGGT
>JAEWJV010000123.1 GCA_023386395.1 Bacteroidota bacterium | reverse complement strand
AGCATATGGAGTGGTAGTAAGATCCTGCGACCAGTAAATAAAAGGTTTATGCCATTGCTTTTCAAAGTAGTTGTACGGGTCGTAACTGAATGCTCCTTTAATGCTCAAACCTTTTATAAAAGGTAGCTTTTGATCAATAGATATAGTACTCAGCAAGGTTGTAGTATTTCTGTAATAATAACCACCCGCATTTAAAACGCCTAATGGCGCATTGCCTGCAAATTCACCCCAATAACCATTGCTGTATAAAAGATTGGCTATGGGAATAAATTTATAAGTAGCCCTGAAAAGGTTATCCGTACTGGAGTTAGCATCCACATTATCGGTCTTCTGATAAGAACCATTTAATGACAGAGAAACGAGGGTGGTTGGAGTAACATCCACATCAAGATTAACATTGAAATTGTACCGCTGGTATCCAACAGGATCAAACATGCCCTGCTGGTTAAAATAACTTAAGCCGGCAAAATATCTCACACTATTTGAACCGCCACGAAGCTGCACATCGGCCTGGGCCATTGGCGCATGCATTTGCACCACAGTATTCAAGGCATCACTGATAGGATATAAATCAGGGTCTTCAGCATTTTTTTGTGCGTATGTATCAATCAATTCCTGGGAGAATTGCAAAGTTGAGCTGCCGGGATTTTCATTCAGGTAAGCTTCATTACGAAGCCGCATATAATCCTGTGCGCTAAGCATTTTAGGAATATAGGTAGGCTGCTGATCTCCATAATAGCCACCAAAAGTTAATGTAGGTTTAGATGCATTCCCTCTTTTTGTTGTAATAAGAATTACACCGTTGGCACCACCAAGACCATAAGGGGCAACTGCGGCCGCATCTTTAAGAACAGTTACAGAGGCAATAGTATTGGGATCAACCTCATTAATGTTATTACGAATAACGCCATCTACCACAATTAAAGGGTTGGAATTTCCGGTTGTGGCAATGCCCCTTATATAAATATCAGGATTATCAGCACCGGGGCGGCCTCCGTTTGCATTCATCATTACACCGGATACCCGGCCGGCAAGTGAATTTGAAACATTGGCAACCGGAGCTTCAGCCAGTTCCTCTCCTTTTACAGTGGATATGGCAGCAGTAGATGAAAGCTTTTTTTGCGTACCATACCCAACCACAATTATCGTTTGCAATGAAGCATCCAGGGAAGTAAGTTCAACAACAAGATTACTGGTTGAGCCATTTACGGGTACTTCCTTTATTGTATATCCTACATAAGATACTACGAGTACTGCCGTTTGGCCTTGAATATTGATAGTAAAGCTACCATCGGCGGCACTTGCAGTGGCATTCGACTTTCCTTTTTCAGTAATAGTAGCGCCCGAGAGCCCAACACCTTTGCTATCGGTTACTTTACCAGCTACCGTAAATAAAGCTGAAGAAGCTGGGTGGTTTTTATGATTTACATCTCTTGCAAATGATGTTATGCAGCAGGTAATAAAAACAAATAAAAAACAATGTTTAATCCAAAATGGATTGTTGAGAAAAAGCTGTTTGGTAGTGATATTTTGCATAAAGTGTTTTTTAATGAGTGCAATCGTTAAAAGCACATAAGTTTTAAATCATTGTTGTTTGATTAGAATATTTTCTCTTAAGGCTAAAGCCGCTTTAGAATATGCTATTTACTCACCCGGACCCAGGCTGGGATTATGCTACCCAGGAAGGTATTCGTCCAGGTTAGCCGGCTATTAGTATTTTGAAATATTCATTTGCAGTTGTCAGGTTTTATTCATGATGTATAGATTTGGTGAAACAATTACTATTTTTTATAGAGGATGTTTACAGTACAAAACCTTATTGCTTCTAATTGAATAATAAAAATTTATTAACCAAAAGCAGTTTGATTTTGCTTCATTCGCCTGTAACGCATGCCACTTAATAAAAGTCAATAATTAATATTCCAGCTACTTACAAGTGCATTACCTTATTCTTATATGTAGTACAACTTTTAAAAAAGCGGAATATTTATACATAATTGAACATATCATAAATGATAAAAAGCAAGCCCATTATTTGTTATTAGGAACAACATCTTCGGGAAAGCGGGCAACTTCTCAGCTTAATTCTCTCTTGGCTCAAAACAGAAACCGATTGCAAGAAATCGTAATTTTTCTTTAAACAGGCTGTATTTAATTCTAATTTTTCTTACGGCAACAATCAAGTTTCTATAATAAAAAGCGGCTTTCGTGGTTAAAAATAACATTTTATTTGATTTAGCAACCGATTACGTAACTTTTTTTATTTTCTCGGCTTCTGGCGCCTATCTTTTTATAGCGTCATCATTTTTACAGTTTGTAAAATGAAATCATCAAGAATAAATTCATCAAAATTTTTTGCGGTGCATTAATTAAATGTTTTACTCGTTATTATGTTGCCGTAACAAAATGAGTGAGGGCAGTTAGGTTCGGGGTAATTTATATATCCCTGTCTTTATAAATCTTTATTTGTAAATAACAGCAATAAGGCTGCAACACGATATTCCACTTTATTGACCGAAAATTTGTAATCGATTGCAATCCTATTTTATTATAAAAACCCTGAATGAATGAGGCTTCAGTGTAAATGTGTAGACATTCTTTGCACTCAGGTTTTTCTCGGTATAGCTAAAGCCGGGCTTTCTTAATTCACCGTTTATAACTGTGCCTGAATTCACGTCTGTAATTGTACTAAATGATGTGGGCGTTACAATTTTCACTATTGTTTCCGTATCAAGAAAAGATTCAGCAATGAATGTGTTGTTATCATATACATACAAACTTATTTTGGAAGGGCCTTCAATCTGCACATTGAGTTTGCTGCCCAAAACCTGGCGGATTTTATTTAATGCTTCAACAGGCAAATTGTAGAGGTCTGAAAAATTATCCGGGATAGTTAATACAAACAAATGGCCCTTCGAATAATCTGCCGTATGCAAAATCGGCCAGCCATTATCGCCGCTGATGCCTGAAACAATTTCCCATGAATCGTTTGTGATGTATTGTATTTGCGGAATAAGAACGGGCTTATCGGCATGTATCAAATGAAATGTGCCCGCAGTGTAATCCTGCACTATGGCTTTCCTGTCTGTATAACGCAATTCAGCAATATCATTCAATTTATCCTGTATATTTTTAAGCAGTCCTGATGTTATCACAACTGTTTTACCATCGGTCAATTGCTTTTTTATTTTATCAACGATCTCATCATCAAACTTTGCTTCTTCTGTTAATAAAATAATACTGTCTTGTGCAGGAAATTCAGGACGCATATCCATTGGCAGGCCAATCATTCCCAAAAAATTCTGCAAAAAATCTTCACCAACAGAATGATAGGGCTTATAACTTTTTATACCAACCGGGTTTCCTAACTCTCCTAAAAATTTATCCACTTTTTCAAATGTGTAACCGGCAAATCTTGCAATGGTTGTTGGCCTTGCAGGTGCACCGCCATTATAATTCTGCGGCTGCATCATTTCATCATAATCAAAGCTGGTATGTTGTCCCTGCCATGCGGCACGGTCGGTTGCAGCTATCGGCCTTGTTATACTTCTGAAATCAAATAATGTTTGTTCACGGGCTTTTGCAAACAAGGTTATCCAGAGCTGCTCCGCATATCTGTCAGCATAATTACTGGCGAAAGGGTCAACCCAGCCGCCACCATTTTTGCCCGGCGCTATATTTTCATAATAACGGATAATATTATAACCGAGGTAAGGCTGCAAATGCTGCGCAGATGTTACGGCATCCCTTGTTTCAGTTCCTGTATAAATGCCGTCAAAAATTTTGGGTTCTGTTTCAAGATTAAAACCCATGCCTGCAAAATGTTCATACCAGTTAGGATACTTTACAATCACTTTTACTTTTGGGTTTGCCGCCTTTGCAGGATCAACGATCAGGCTTTTTGCAGCTTCTGTCATCAGGCTTAAGCGGTATTGAGTCCAGCTCCTGTCGCCTTTATCTTTTATAGCGCCATCGTCTTTACAGTTGGTAAAAAAGAAATCATCAAGAATAAATTCATCAAAATTTTTAGCCGTGTATTCACTTAAATGTTTTACCCATTTCCTGTCATCGGGGTTACTGTAACAAAACGTTTGAAAGCGGTTAGGTTCGCTTATAGTTAAAGTGATTCCGCCGGCAACTTCTATGCCCCTGTCTTTAAAGAATTTTTTGGCAATATTTAATGTATCCTGGTTCACTACAATGAGGTCGCGGTGGGTTTCAAGGTATACTTTGTCAACCTTTAGCTGCCTTGAAATTTCATTCCAGAGCGGCTTTAAATAATTATTGGTATCACCCATTTGCCTAACCTCATATGCACGGCAATAAACAGATACTTTAAAGTTATTGTAGTGCTGTGCAGCACAGCAGGAAGATAGCAGTGTGAAAGCAAATACGGCAAACAGTTTCATATAAAAGTTTTAAAGATAAAAGCAAATGGCTGTTTTACAGAAAGGCCTGGAATGCAAATAATCCCCTGCTAAAATAGGAGAAAATTCAGATTTAATGCAATCGGTTACAATATATTTACTACATTGCCTTTTTAAACAGTTAGACAAGTTTATTAAATGGTTGCCTGCAGGAACAGATGCGTTGCAAGCCATAACCCGTTGCTGATTTTTGGTAAGTAAGCCGTCATTGGTTATTAATACCGGCCTTTATAATTGAATGTATACTGCATGAAGATTAAATTTATTTTTTTACTCTGTACGGCAATTGCTTTTACGCTTACTTCCTATACGCAGGCTTTTGTTTCAGATAAAAATACAGGAACAGATTTTCCTATTGTTGCAGCATCACAAATTACTTCCATATATATTGATAAAAAGGATGACTGGCTCGTACATAAAGCGGCGTCTTTATTACAGCATGATATAGAAATGGTAACGGGAAAAAAGCCTGGAATAATTTCTTCATTGCCGTCATCAGCAGAAAATATAATCATTATTGGAACAATAAACGGTTCATCAACAATCAATCAACTAATAAAAACAAAAAAATTAAATGTTGATGCCATAAAAGATAAATGGGAAGCTTTTAAACTGCAAACGATCAGCAATCCTATCAAAGGAATAAAAAATGTTTTGGTAATTGTTGGCAACGATAAACGCGCCGCAGCTTATGGTGCCTTTACATTATCAGAACAGATTGGCGTTTCCCCCTGGTACTGGTGGGCAGATGTGCCGGCAAAAAAGAAAGCGGAAGTATATGTAAAAAAAGGTAGTTATACTTATCCATCGCCATCTGTAAAATACCGCGGTATATTTATTAATGATGAAGCACCTGCCTTCAGCGGATGGACAAAAGAAAAATTCGGCGGCGTTAATCATTTAATGTATGAACACATGTTTGAGTTATTGCTTCGCTTAAAAGCAAATTATTTATGGCCCGCCATGTGGGGCAATGCATTTAATGATGACGACACGCTGAACCCAATCCTCGCCAATAAATGGGGCATTGTTATGGGCACATCGCACCATGAGCCCATGCTGCGTGCTCAGCAGGAATGGAAACGCTATGGCAAAGGCCAATGGAATTACGACAGCAACAAAGTTGTGCTTGATGAATTCTGGAAGAAAGGCATTCAGAACATGGATCATCATGAAAGTATTGTTACCATTGGCATGCGCGGCGATGGCGATATGCCAATGACGAAGGGAACAGCTATAAGTTTACTGGAAAAGATCGTTGCAGATCAAAGAAAGATAATTGAAGAAGTTACCTGCAAACCTGCTAGCGAAACACCGCAGGATTGGGCATTATATAAAGAAGTGCAGGATTATTATGACCAGGGCATGCGTGTGCCGGAAGATGTTACTTTATTACTGTGCGATGATAACTGGGGCAATATTCGCAGGTTGCCGAACTTAAATGATAAGCCGCGCAAAGGTGGTTATGGCATTTACTATCATTTTGATTATGTGGGCGGGCCGAGAAATTATAAATGGATAAACACCAACAATATTGCAAGGGTATGGGAACAAATGCATCTTGCCTATGAATATGGCGCCCGGCAAATATGGGTGGTGAATGTGGGTGATTTAAAACCTATGGAATTTCCTATCTCATTTTTTTTAGATTATGCATATAATGTAAACAATTGGAATGAAGATAATCTGAACGATTATTATACGAAATGGGCAGCAAAACCATTCGGTGAAGCATATTCTAAAGAGATTGCCAATGTGATGATGAAATATGCGCAGTATGCGGCAAGAAGAAAGCCT
>JAEWJV010000089.1 GCA_023386395.1 Bacteroidota bacterium | reverse complement strand
AAACCGGGCTTTGCGGGCCACCCTGGCAGTATAAAAGTGTGGGATATCTTTTGGTGGAATCAAAATTTGGCGGCAGTATCAGCCAGACCACCATTTGCTTATTATCGGCTGTGGTTACATATCTTTTTTTCCAGGAGCATAAAGCAAGGGAATTATAAGTGTCATCATTCACATGCGTTATTTGTTTAAGCGTTGAAGACTTAATATCCAACGCATAAATTTCCGTGGCATGATTAAAATCTGTTCTCGTTACATACAAAATATTGTTTACTTCACCAACGATGCTACTTATATCAAAATCACCTTTTGTTATTTGACGAACCACAATGGCCATTTTTGTTTTACCGGGATAATTCACTTCAAAAAGTTGCAGCGTGCCATCAACCGGCGCAATAAAATATATTCTTTTGTCATCATCACTCCATTTAAAACTTTCCACGTGAATATCATCGCGGCTTCCGGTTAAATTCAATTTTGTAATGCCATTGGAAACAATTATATCCTGCTTGTCTGATTCATAACCATCACGTTTCATGCTCAGCCATGCCAGCTCCCCTTTGGTATTGTATGATGGATTAATGTCATAGCCCATCATACCTTCTGTAAGATTTTTTGTTTCACCGGTTTCAATATTATATTCAAACAAATCCGTGTTTGTACTAATTGTATAAGCCGTTCCCTGTTTTGGCTTAGTTACATATACCACATGTTTTCCATCGGGATTAAATATAAAATCTTCATCACCGCCAAAAGGTTTTTGCGGGCAATCATAAGGCTGGCCGGCCATTAAATCCTTCTTTGCCGTATCACCGGTTTTGTTTAAAAATATATGGCTGAATTTTCCATCTTCCCACTCATCCCAATGGCGGTACATGAGCGAGTTATAGATCATGGCATTGCTCTTTGGCAGGTCAGGGTAAAAATCGCTGCCATACACATTCATAAGCTTTACATCAGCGGCGCTGATCTGCCATTTGCCATCAGGTGACACATGCGTGCTGGGCACAAGCGTATCAGCATTTACAACTTCTGTTGCCGCGCCGCCGCTAATGGGGATGCGGTATGATTTGGTGGAACTTTTATTCGTTGCCACATCCGGTGTGCTTACCGAATACACAACATATTGTTTGTCTTTTGAAATACCGATGGCATTCAGCCTTCCAAGTTTCCATAGCAGTTCCGGCGTCATTACATTTTGCGCAAAACAAAACAAAGGCGCCATAAGCAGCAGCAGTAAGAATGTTTTTTTCATGTGATGAATTTTCCCCCACCCTCATTCCCCTCCACAGTTTAGAGGGATGCCCAAATTACAGGGTGCAATTATTAAATACTGCAACGGGCATTTGCATTTTTAATTTCGTGTTTTTTAAGTGGGCTTACGTTTTTATGGCAAGGTTTTTTGTTTGCAAGATATTTGAAATATTGCTGAACGAAAATAATGAACAAGTCGATGTTATAATGATAATGCAAAATGTTTAATATTGATTAAACCCGGCATTATAAATTTAGTAGCATCAATAGCAATAAACTTTAATTATAAATTTAGCAGAGATTCTTCAGCAAGACATGAATGCAGGCATAGTTAATAATCGAAGCAATGATTACTATTTTTGAAAATCTTTTTGCAGTCTATTATAGATTGATGGTGGCCCAAAGAAATTTTTGGCGAAAATTGGGACTTGGCATTATTGTAACCCGAAATGAGGATTTTGATACTGCTGCATGTTTGGCAATAGTTCAGGTTTTATTTATTAGCGTAATTGTTGGATGGATTATTAAAGGGCTGAGGCTGCATATATCTAGTTGGTATATATTCCTGTTGCTTCCATGCTTTTATTATTTAACTTACTTAAACAATAAAGTTTTTGCAAAGAATAGAGAAAAGAGAAGAATCATACTTGACAATTACAATAATCATTCTGAGATTAAAAAAAGTGCATGGATTATTTTCTCAATTTTAGTGATAATCATTCCCATTTATCTCATTACGGTTCTCGCGTAATAAATAGATTTACCTTTAAAGGTTGTCATCCCTGATAAGCAGGCTTAATTTAACCTGAAGCTGCACGGGATAATATAACTTTCTGCATAAACGGAAACAATCAGTACATAGCTAACCTTCTTCAAAAGATGGTATTTCTTTGAATTGTACAAGGAAACAGTACCATTAATACCATCCATTCAACTTCGGTTACCCAAAAATCATTGCAAACAGCTTATTCACACCGCAAGCATTTCAAACGAATTAACAAACCCAACATTATCTTTGCTGCTTATGAAGAAACTCAGGAATTTCTGCATTATTGCGCATATAGATCATGGTAAGAGTACGCTTGCAGACCGGTTGCTGGAACATACCAAAACTATCAGTGAAAGGGAAATGATGGCCCAGGTACTAGACGATATGGACCTGGAGCGTGAAAAAGGGATTACTATTAAAAGTCACGCCATTCAAATGAATTATATGTATAATGGCGAACAATATATTTTTAACCTGATTGATACGCCCGGCCACGTTGATTTTAGTTATGAAGTGAGCCGCGCCCTGGCTGCCTGCGAAGGCGCTTTGTTGTTGGTGGATGCCACGCAGGGCATTCAGGCGCAAACCATCAGTAATTTATACCTGGCTATTGAAAACGACCTGGAAATAATCCCTATTATCAATAAAATTGACATGGATGGCGCGATGATAGCCGAGGTGAAAGACCAGGTAATGGACCTGATTGGGTGTAAAGAAGAAGAAATCTTACTGGCCAGTGCCAGGAATGGCATTGGCATTGAAGAAATATTACAGGCCATT
>JAEWJV010000034.1 GCA_023386395.1 Bacteroidota bacterium | reverse complement strand
GGTTTGAAGGATGACAGGAAAAATGCGGGATAGCTACCTGCCATTTGGCCAACAATAAAAGGCAATGCAATGAGAAGCGGCAATATATATGGCGATAATAAACCTGTAATGCCCATTTGCTTATCGGCCACGCTGTTAAACAAAGGCAGCACTGCATAAACAACAGTAACAGCAATTATCAGCGAAATAAAAACCATGCTTGTTGATTCAAAAAGGAACTGCCATATAAGGCCCTTTCTTTCTGTTCCCAACATTTTTCTTATACCCACTTCTTTTGCGCGGTTAGCAGAACGGGCTGTAGTGAGGTTCATAAAATTGATGCAGGCAATGAGTAAAATAAACAGCGCAACAGCAGAAAAAATATATACATATTGAATATTACCACCCGGCGTTAACTCAAAGCTGCGATTTGAATACAGGTGAATTTTTGTAACAGGCATCAAAGAATACTCGAGGTTGTTGCCCGCCTTTCTAAACTCATCTATGGTGTTGATGTTCATAAATCTTTTTGCATCAGGCACCACATATTTTTCTATATAAGCATCAAAATTCTTTTCAAAGGCTTTGGGGTCAGCGCCTGGCCTTAAACGTATATAGGTGAGGAAATTATGGCTGGAAGCCTGGCCCCATTTATAATCTACATTCTTCATTGAAAAGAAGAAATCGAAATTAAAATGCGTGTTATGCGGAACGTCTTTTATAACTGCCGTTATTTTATAGAAAGGATTTTTACTGCTTCTTATTTCGATGGTTTTACCAACAACATCGGTGGTTCCAAAATATTTTTTTGCAGCCGATGTGGTTACGATAACTGTATTCGGCTCATCCAGCCCACGTTGCACATCACCTGCAATAGCGGGTAACCGGAACATGTCGAAAAAGGTAGAATCAACATTGGCCACATGTGCCTCATCAATAAAATCATTTCCTTTTCTTATGAGCTTATGGCCATCATTTACATAAATACGCGTATAACTTTCTACCTGCGGATAATCTTTTTTAAGCAGTTGCCCCATCACATCACTGGTTAGCGCAGTGTGCTGGATAGAGCTGCCAAAATGTATATCTGTATTAATGCGATAAATGTTTTTGGCATTAGGATAATACGTATCATAACTCAGCTCATCCATTACATACAATGTGATCAGTAAAAAACACGAGAGGCCAATGGCGAGACCGGTAATGTTGATAATAGAATAAACCTTATTTCTCGCAAGGTTTCTCCAGGCTATTTTTAAAAAATTTCTTATCATAACGCAACATCAAATTGGCGGGTAATAATTATGCAATGCTATTCAACAACCACAATGCCATTGTATAACTTATTTAAAACTAATATCCTGTAAAAGCGGGTGTGGCAAAAGATTGTACGCTATCGTACAGTGTATAATCAGAAAACGGACAGAAGGGCCGCAACGCATTCTGGTTAAAAATAGTGAACAGGTTTACACTTCAAACCCGCTTTGCATTACTTCACTCACCAGTTTATAGGAATGCATTTTTGCATCAAAATCATAAATGTGCGCATTGAACATGAGTTCATCAACGCCGGTTTGCGCAACAAAACTTTGAATGTCTTTTTGAATGGTTGAAGCGCTTCCTATGAATGAGCCGGAAAGCATTTGCATTACATGCGCTTTTTCAATTTCAGTCCATAAATCGTTCATATTTCTTACAGGTGGCTGAAGCAGTTGCCGCTTATCGCGCAGGATGCCAAGAAAAGCCTGGTAGGCCGATGTGGCAAGATAATTGGCTTCATCATCTGTATCAGCGGCAATGGCATTTACACAAGCCATTATATAAGGCTCTTTTAATTGTTCCGAAGGCTTGAATTCATTTCTATAAATATTAAAAGCTGTTAGCATTTGCGCCGGTGCAAAATGGCCGGCAAAAGCATAAGGCATCCCGAAGTAAGCAGCAAGATGCGCACTGTCGGTACTGGAGCCTAATATCCACATGGGTATATCAACGCCTTCACCCGGAATAGCCCTTACTTTGGCGGCGCTGTTTTCTTTGGAGAAATACGTTTTTAATTCCATTACCTGCTGCGGAAAATCTTCAGCCCGCAGGTTATTGCTTTTGCGTATAACCATCGCAGTTAACTGGTCCGTGCCCGGCGCACGGCCGAGGCCAAGATCAATTCTGCCGGGATATAAACTTCCCAACGTGCCAAATTGTTCAGCAATAATTAAAGAAGAATGATTAGGCAGCATTATGCCGCCGGAACCAACGCGGATGGTTCTCGTTCCACCTGCGATATAACCAATTAACACCGATGTTGCAGAACTGGCAATGCTTGCCATGTTATGATGTTCAGCGAGCCAGTATCGTGTATATCCTAAAGACTCTGTGTATTGCGCCAGCTTAAGGCTTTTTTTAAAACTGTGTTCCGGCGTTGAACCTTCTGTTACCGCAGCAAGGTCAAGCACGGAACGGGCTATTTTCTTTTTACTCATCGGTTGCAAAAATACTGTTGGTTTTGAATGTAGAGATTCAACAAAAAGATAAGATTAGGATGATAGCAAAAGCCGCCGGGCCGCTTTATGAAGTAAGCACTTCTATCGGTGTAAAGTTTTTTAATGAAGGGAACTGCATGTTTACAATTTGCTGAACAATTTGTTCAACATTAATATCATTGCGGTTGGCAAAAATTACAATAAGATAGTTTAAAGAAGGTATGCTGAAACTGTATGTTCTGAAACCACCGTTATCGCCACTGTGATATACTTTGCGTTTCGTTTCCTGTGCATCCGCAAACCAGCCAAAACCATAGCCGGTTTTTTTGTTTGTATCAATCAAAAATTGAATGTTACGTGCTTCATCAACAATCGGTTTGCTGAATACTTTACCGGATTGCAAAGCAGCAAACCATTTAATATAATCATCAACAGAAGTATAAATGCCGCCATCGCCTTCAGTTGAAAAAAATACGTGTTCATCAGGCCCCGACTTTATTAAATGGTTAAGGCTATCGCGTTCATAGCCGGTTACTTCATTTTGTATTGTTGCCTGTTCATTCCAGATAACCGTTTGCTGCATGCCTGCCGGTTTAAACACATATTCAGCCATATAATCATTATAAGTTTTACCGCTTAATTTTTCAATTATCAGTGCAAGCAAACAATAAGCGGTATTGCTGTAACGAAATTGTGTGCCCGGCATAAAATAAGTACTGTCAGCATTTTTAACAGCGTTATATACATCAATGTTATGTGCATGCTGCATGCCTGCTGTATTAATGTAGGCATAATGATCGGGGATGCCCGAAGTATGCGTAAGTAATTGCTTAACCGTAATTGCATCTGCAAGCTTCTTATTCATACCGGGAAAAAACCTGCTGATCTTATCGTTTAAGGAAAGTAAATGTTTTTGCTGCAGTTGCAGCATGGCTATTGCTGTAAATTGTTTTGTTAAGGAACAGATATTGAAATTAGAAGAAGCTGTGAGTTTGTTGCCGGTGCTTATATTACAGATGCCATAACTTTTTTTATAAACTGTTTTCCCATTTTCAACAATGCCAATTGAAATGCCTGGTAAATGTGCAGGATAGGTTTTGCTTAAAAGCGAATCTGTTTTCTGTTCATTAAGATTAAATGCAGGTTGCTGTGCCATTAATGCAAATGCAGAAAAGCAGCTAAGAAAAATCGTTGCGAATATCTTCATACGTGTTATATAATGCAGCAACAGGTTAATCCAAAACCTTTTCTATGGCCTCAAGTTCTTCTTCAGCAAACCGGAGATTATTGAGGGCGGAGAGGTTATCGTTCAACTGTTCTCTTGAGCTTACATTAATTAGTGCGCTTGTTATTTTTTTATCTTTCAGCAGCCACGCCAGCGACATTTGCGCCAGCGACTGATTGCGTTTCCTTGCAATTTCGTTTAGCTTTTTAATATAGAAATTGGTGGGCTTTACACTGCCTGCAACTGCAGAAATACCCTTTAAATTTTTGTGTGCAAGCAATCCTTTGGATGAAGATGCGATGCGCCCCACGCCATTTGTTTCCAGCACTTCCGGCAGGTGCGTTTCGCTCCAGCGCATAAACATTGAATATTCAGACTGATGAATTAAACACGGTGTGCCCAGGCTTCTTAATACGTCAATCGCCTGTTTTGCCTGTTCAGCATCATAATTGCAAATGCCTGCATACAAAGCTTTCCCGCTTCTCACAATGTAATCTAATGCCATCATCGTTTCCTCCACGGGTGTTTCAGGGTCTGGCCTGTGAGAGTAAAATATATCAACATATTCAAGCCCCATTCTTTTTAAGCTGTGATGGCAGCTTGCTATTAAATGTTTACGGGAACCCCAGTTGCCATAAGGTCCTTCCCACA
>JAEWJV010000023.1 GCA_023386395.1 Bacteroidota bacterium | reverse complement strand
AATTTAATTCATATATACTGCTGCATTAAATACTTCTTCTTTAATTAAGCTTTGCTTAAAGCAAGCTCCCTGTTGGCGGCTTCAAATATTTTCTTTTCTTTCCAGTGATACCATTTATGCGGCATGGCTTTCTTCATCAGCGTATCAATATTGCGCATGCCGGCAATATTCCATAAACCTTTCAGCTTGCCGCTAACAGAACTATTCAAAGCACGCAGGCTCATGGCAAAACCACTGTCTAAATATTCCATGTGATGCCAGTAACCGCCGGGCATGAATAATGTATCGCCATGTTCAAGTGTAGCTTCAAAGCCATTGACAATTTCGAGTGCCGGGAATTTTTTAGTATCCAGTTTGCTTTTATCAGCATCATAATAATTGCTGAAATCGGCAAGGCTTAATACTTCAAACGGCTTGCGGTATAATTTATATTGTTCGTTATAAGGAAATAATAAAACCTTCTTTCTGCCCATAAACTGCGTGTGCAGGATATGGCTTAAATCAATATCGAAATGAATATGCGTAATAGAACCCTGGCCGCCGGTAAACAGCATGGGCACACGCTTTACAAAGCCTTTCATATATTCATCGGGCCATGTAAAATCTTTGGTAAGCTGTGGTGCGTGGCTGAATATATTGAATAAAAAAATACGCCATGCTGCCGGGCCTTTACGAATCATATCCACATATTCACCAAAGGTTGTATAATCATCGGCTTTATTTACAGGCGTGTATGCATCGCTTTTTACATTATTGTAAATACCCACTTTTTTATCGCCTACTATCTCTTTAAAATAATCCCAGTTCCATTTAGAATAAGCCGGCCATTTTTTTGAAAAATTTTTTATTACAACAGGAGTGTTGGTGCTGAAATAAGTGCGTTTAAAATCTGCGGGGCTTATATCATCAACAACAGTTACCGGTTTTAAATGCATACGAAAAATTTAATTTGCAAAAGTAGTTGGCTGCGTTGTTAACGCAAAGTTGATATTCGTCAATTAACTGTCATTAAAAGCTTTGTTATACCCTTATCTTGCGGCAAACTTTTGCTAATGCGTATCATAAGTTATAATGTAAACGGCATTCGCGCTGCTTTAAAAAAAGGATTACTTGACTGGATGAAAACAAATCCTGCTGATGTTATATGCCTGCAGGAAACAAAAGCGCATAAAGATAATGTTGCGCATGAACAAATTACGGATCTGGGATATTACGATTATTGGTATTCCGCGCAGAAAAAAGGTTACAGCGGCGTTGCTGTTTTTTCTAAAATTGAGCCTTCGAATGTTGTATATGGCACAGGCCATAAAGTAAGCGATGACGAAGGCCGTGTGCTGCAGCTTGATTTTGGTGATGTGCGGTTGATCAACGCTTATTTCCCTTCGGGCACCACGGGCGAATTGCGGCAGTCATTTAAATATGAATGGCTGGAAGAATTTTTTGATTACCTGGAAAAATTAAAACAAACCCATCCCAAACTTATTCTTTGCGGCGATTATAATATTGCCCATAAAGAAATAGACATTCATAATCCAAAAGGCAATGTAAAAACATCTGGTTTTTTGCCTGAAGAAAGGGCATGGATGGATAAGCTTTTTACGAATGGATGGGTGGATGCTTTTCGTGTGATGAAGCCGGAACCGCATCGGTACAGTTGGTGGAGCCAGCGGTTTCCTTCGGTAAGGGCTCAGAATAAAGGGTGGAGAATAGATTATATTAATGTAACAGAACCTTTAAAAAATAATATAAAAGATGCAGAGATTTATCCTGAAGTAAAGCACAGCGATCACTGCCCCGTTTATCTTGAAATTGATCTATACAGGTAAGCCGGTTTAATTTTTGCAATTTGTGGCAGTGAAACCTGATAATGAATTTTGTAATCATTTTTTTGGCTAAATAATTTTCAGTATGTTTATCTATAACGTCACAACAAAAGTGGTCTGGAATATTCACGATGCATGGTTGAAATGCATGCAGCAGGAATATATGCCTGCAATGATTGCCACAGGTTGTTTTATAAAATACCAGCTATCAAAACTGAAGGAACACGAAGACGATGATGGCCCCACTTATGTAGTGCAATATTTTGCAGAAAGCAAAGCATTATATAACCGTTATATAGAATTATATGCTGATGAATTTAGAAAAGAGTATGCAGAAAAATGGGGCAATAACCTGGTTGATTTCAGAACATTGCTTGAAGTAATTGAATAAATTGTTTTAATATTACCTGCAAACGCAAAAAATATTTTGATAAGTGTAAAAACAAAATACATTTGTCACCCATTAAAAATTCAAAATAACATACTATGAACAAAGCTGAATTAGTTGCTAAAATTGCCGACGATGCTGGCCTAAGCAAATCCCAGGCTAACGCTGCACTTGACGCCTTTACCGGCGCTGTAACCAAAGCACTTAAATCCGGAAACAAAGTTACATTAGTTGGTTTCGGTACTTTTTCTGTTACAAAGCGTAATGCACGCACAGGCCGCAATCCGCAAACCGGCGCAACCATTAAAATAAAAGCTAAAAAGGTTGCCCGTTTTAAAGCAGGTAAAGAATTATCAGCTAAGTTATAAGGGTGAGTTGTTAATAGTGAATGATGAGAAATACTCACCATTCACCTGGAATATGACAATCTATTAGTCAATATACTATTCTTTATAATTCTTCGTATTAATAAACAGAAACTATGGGCAGAGGAGATAAGAAAACAAAAAAGGGAAAAATATTCAAAGGTTCTTTTGGAAAAAGCAGGCCGGCAAAAGCTGCAAAGCCTGTTAAAAAAGAAAAAGAAGAAAAATCTGAATAGCGCCGCTGGTTTTTATGGCGCTAATCTTTCAGCCTTCCAACTCCCTTCATCGGTTTTGGTATATGAAATACGGTCGTGCAAACGGCTGCTTCGTCCCTGCCAGAACTCAATTCTTAAAGGCATTACCCGGTAACCACCCCAGTGTGGCGGCCGGGGAATGCTGTTTTTAAATTCACCTGTATATTTTGCTATATTTTCTTCCAGTACATCGCGGCTTTTAATTACCGTGCTTTGTGGCGATGCCCATGCTCCAATGCGGCTTCCTTCAGGCCTTGAAAAAAAATAGGCATCACTTTCTGCAGCACCTGCTTTTTCAACAACACCTTCAATTCTCACCTGGCGTTCAATTTCTTTCCAGAAAAAAGTTAAAGCTGCATAAGGGTTTTCTGCAAGTTCATTGCCTTTACGGCTGTTATAATTAGTGAAGAAAACAAAGCCATTTTCATCAAAACCCTTCAATAAAACTATTCTTGCCGAAGGCCTGCCATCTTTGGTTGCCGTTGATAAGGTCATAGCATTTACTTCCAGTATTTCGCTACGCATGGCATCGTTCCACCACTGGCTGAATTGTTCAATGGGATTTGTTGCAATATCATCTTCATTCAAAGCAAGCAAGCTGTAATCTTTTCTTATATCAGCAATATTTGTATTCATGTAATGATATTTTTCCATCAACACAAAATTAAAAACCAGCCTGTTGTTTCACATATCAACGGGCTGGTTTGTATATCATTTTATGTCTATTTATCCTGTCAGGACAGTTGAGCTATTCACTTTTTGCCGGCAGGTTTATCCAGTTATGTCCATCCCGTGCAATTAATGCCTCCGCGTCTTCAGGGCCCCAGCTATCGGGCGCATAATTAGGAAAATCAATCGGCGGGCGCTGCTCCCATGCTTCAATAATCGGCATTACCACTTCCCATGCTGCTTCCACCTGGTCGGCACGCATAAATTGTGCAGGATTACCTTCCATTACATCCAGCAATAATGTTTCGTAAGCTTCCGGTTCATGTTCATCAGGATAAGCTTCTGCATAACTGAAGATCATATCAACAGGGCTTAACGACATCGTTTGCCCGGGCCGTTTTGCCTGGAAACGAAGACGTATATCCATTTCAGGCTGAATGCTGATGGTTAAGCGGTTAGGCCGCCATGTTTCTGCGGCTTCAGCAGGAAAAGCATAGTGTGGCGCCGGCCTGAATTGTATCGTGATAACAGAAGTTTTCTGGTGTAAATATTTGCCGGTACGCACATAAAACGGGATGCGATGCCAGCGCCAATTATCAATATAAAATTTGACTGCGGCATAAGTTTCCACATTCGATTGCGGGTTAACTTTTTCTTCCTGGCGATAACCCTTTACTTTTTTCCCTTTTAACCATCCATCTCCGTATTGCCCGCGCACCGCATAGTTTTGAACTTCAGCGCGGTCAAATTTGCGGATGGCATTTAATACGGCCACTTTTTTATTACGTATCTCGTTGGCTTCAAAATTCACGG
>JAEWJV010000020.1 GCA_023386395.1 Bacteroidota bacterium | reverse complement strand
GCATTGGATACTTTAATTGAAAACCTGATAAGCAAGAAAAGTTCAGTGTATGATTTTGTTACGGAAGATGGCATCGCACATACTTTATGGATTGTGAGCGAGGACAAAGCGATTAAAGATATACAGGAAGCTTTTGAGAAAGATATTCCGTTTACTTACATTGCTGATGGCCATCACCGCGCCGCTTCAGCCGCTAAAGTGCGTAAAAGCTTAGGTGATAAAAGAACACCGGCCTCTGATTATTTTCTTACCACCTTATTTCCTTCCAACCAATTAGAGATAATGGATTATAACCGCGTGGTTAAAACACTGAATGGTTTAAGCAAAGAAGAATTGCTGCAAAAGCTGGAAGCAGATTTTGTGGTGGAAGAAGCCAATTCCGCTTATAAGCCGCAGCAGCCACATACATTTGGCTTGTATATCGCCAACAAATGGTATAAGCTTACCTCAAAGGAAGGCAGTTATTCCGAAGACCCGATTGGCGTGCTGGATGTAACCATTCTTCAAAACAATGTGCTGTCGAAATACCTTGGCATAGAAGACCAGCGTACGGATAAAAATATTGATTTCATTGGCGGTATCCGCGGCCTGAACGAACTGGAAAAAAGAGTTAACAACGGGGAATGTGTAATGGCGTTCAGCATTTATCCTGTAACCATACAGCAGTTGTTTGATATAGCCGACAGCGGCAGCATTATGCCGCCAAAAAGCACCTGGTTTGAACCAAAACTCAGGGACGGGCTTGTTACCCATCTTATATATGAATAAATTTAACGGGTGATTGATGCTAATGGGCATGATATTTTATGAAGAAAGCGTTTTGATTTCTTTATGATTAAAAGCCGGTATATGAAAAGAGTTTTTTTATTGATTGTTTTACTATACACTTCGCAATTATTATATGCGCAGCAAACAGTTGAATCCATCCGTAAACAAGCTACAGCGGCAGCGCAGCAACAGGATTTTTCCGGCGCTATTCAAATACTCGAAAAGGGCCTTGAGCAATACCCTGATAATATTGAGCTGCTGAAAGATGAAGCTTATATCGCTTTTATCAGCAGGGATTATCAGCGTTCCATAAAAATAAGCAAATCGCTTACAGGCAGGGATGATGCCGATGTGCAAAGCTACCAGATACTCGGCCTTGCCTATAAAGCCATAGCAGCTTATAAAGATGCCGATAGAATGTATAAATCTGCATTGAAAAAATTCCCAAAAAGCGGTGTTTTATACAGTGAATATGGCGACATGTACACCCAGTATAATAATAAGCACGAAGCTATAAACCAATGGGAGAAGGGCATAGCTGCCGATCCCAGTTACAGCGGCAATTATTATTACGCCTGTAAATATTATGCGGATAACAACAACATTTTCTGGAGTAATATTTATGGCGAAATATTCGTGAACATTGAAACGCTTACCAAACGCACTACTGAAATAAAAACTGCATTGCTGAACAATTATAAAGGCCTGTTTAATAACAAAGCGAATATTGAAGCGTTGAAAAATGATGGCAACGATTTTGAAAAGGCAGTTGCATCATCTATGCTTTCGGTGATGGAGAGCGAAAGCGGCGATATTTCACCTGAAATGATAACGGCATTCCGTGCAAGGTTTTTATTGAACTGGTCAAACACGAACGCCAATAATTATCCTTATAAATTATTCGACCTGCAGTTGAAATTAATGCGCGACGGTATGTTTGATGCTTATAACCAGTGGTTGTTCGGCCAGGCCATCAACAAGAATAAATATGACAACTGGGTTTACACACACGATGAGGAAATGCAGAGCTTCACACAATACCAGCGCAACGTTTTATTTAAAATGCCGCCGGAACAATATTATGGCAAAATGTAAATGCTATTGCTGATTTAACAGGTTTACGCACAGCTCTGAGGAACACAAACAGGTTTTTTGTACGAATACTATATACCCAGTAATTGCAGGGTTTTCTCATCTTTCCTCCCTTTAAAGAACTTATCCAGCACAAGCCCAAAAACCTTGTCGGCATTGGGCACCAATGAAAATAAGGTCATGCTTGATCTTAACTTAACGGCATCAGAACCTCCGAATATTTCACGGGCATTATCGGTATCAAGGGTTAGCAATACGTTGGATATTTCTATTAACCGCGGGCCTAAAACAGGATGGCTTAAATAAGCGGCTGCTTCATCCAGGTCTTTTATACCGTATTCCATGGAAACGCTGGTAAAGCCAAGGCCCAAAACCTGTGGAAATATATACCACATCCAATGGGTTTCTTTTTTACCGTTTTTTATTTCGTTTAATGCGATGTTGTATTCCGCTTGCTGCGCTTCAACAAATCTTTCAAGATATTTATCGTTAGATGATTGTGCCATTTAAATGATGTTGAATTAAGCAAATGTATAAAAGTATCCTGCAAAACTTCAGAGAGAGATTTTAGTTCCGGCAGTATATTGTGTTTATAGAGATTTTATATGATACAATTAATGCTCAAACCCGCATTAAATATTTTAAGCTGCATGATTTCAAACCAAAACAATCTTATTGATGAATGTTTTCTGCTATTTGCACGTCATTCAATACAGCAGGCCGTAACATTTCCCAGTGAAAGGTTTTATAGAAATTCTCAGGCGTTTCTTTTCCGCCCTGCTGGCTCAGGTGAACAAGCGGCATATCATTATACAAAGCCCGTGTAATGCTGATAACAGCATCCCAGTGCTTCAATGCATTTTGAAGATGCATTACAGCATCCTGTTTATATTTTTCATCGCCGGTTGTGCGATAGGTTTGTAATGCAATACCGCCGCTTATCTTCTCTGCAAAATGCAAACCGAGATAACTCCATGTTTTTATATCCGCTACTTCATACACCAATGCTTTATTATTTTTTATGCTGATGTTTTGCACAAGCGCCAACGCTTTATTGCAATCCCTTTCAAGCATGGCTGCAAGCTGTGGCGGCGTTATTTTTTCTTTATCAAAACCTTGCCCGGCCTGTACCTGCTGAACATAATCTTTTACAGATACGTAATCCGTATCAAGGGGTGGCTGGTTTATTAACCGTTCAACAGAAATATAACTTACATTTTTGGTAGCCGTATCCAATGCCATCATGCCTTCGGCATATAAGGTAAAATCCCAGCCACAATCAAAATCTGATGCAATGCGTAAAGCAGTTGAACCGGCCAGTGAAGAAGCTTCTGGTAATTGTTTGCCCTGCGCACCATAACGACGTATAAATCCGGCATTGAATATAGCATCGTTTTGCAACGGGTTATATAATAATCTTCCCCACAGTTTATAAAACAACCACTGCCGTTCAAATGCATAACGCCAGGGAAGATCGTTCTTGTCTTTGGTAAAATAATCTTTGGCAGGAATATATGTTTCAGAGCCAACCGTATAACCGCCGCACCACGACTGGCTGTTGTTTAAAATATGTTCCCGCACAAAAGAAGGCACGCCCCACCGCAGGCAGAAAAAATCTTCATTGCGTGCGGTCCAGGTAATCTTATAAACTTCAGGTTCCGGTTTAAAATAGGTGTCATACAATTTGCCGCCATGCACTTTAATGAGTTTGGTGGTGGAATGTGCATGTGACCAGTTGAATTTAAGATCAGCCCAAACCGGTGTCTCCATAAAACCCATGGCAGCTTCCTGTTCTATCGCATGGCGGGTAAGCTTTTCAGTTTCAATACTGGTAATGCCCAGCGACCCCGTGGTGCTTGAAA
>JAEWJV010000015.1 GCA_023386395.1 Bacteroidota bacterium | reverse complement strand
CCACCCTGCCGGCATAACAGTTTAAAACCTGGTAGCGGCAAAGGTCAATGGGATGGTCTGTGGTTAATTTTGAATAAACCAGCGGGCTTGTTTTACCATGTTTTGTTGCAAGGAAGCCGCCGTTATTGGTAGGTAATTTTTGTTTGATGATATCAGCCTGGATAGTTACACCCAAATGGTTTGCCTGGCCGGTTAAATCGGCTGAAGTATGATAGTCAACACCATCAACTTTAAAACCATTATTTCTTGTGTAGCACCAGAGAATGGTTAACATACCCAATTCGTGTGCATATTCAAATGCTTCAGAAATTTCTTTTAATTGTTTGCGGCTTTCTGCGCTGCCCCAATAAATGGTGGCGCCAATGCCCACAGCGCCCATATTCCATGCATCTTTTACAGAGCCAAACAAAGTTTGGTCGTAAGTATTAGGCATGCTTAAAAACTCGTTGTGATTGATTTTTACGATGAAAGGAATTTTATGCGCATACTTGCGGCTCATAATTCCCAGTACGCCATAAGTGGAAGCAACGGCATTACAGCCTGCCTCAACGGCCAGTTTAATGATATTTTCAGGATCGAAATATATTGGATTGATAGCGAAAGAGGCGCCGGCGCTGTGCTCAATACCCTGGTCAACCGGGAATATGTTGCAATAACCCGTATTGGCAAGGCGGCCATGGCCAAGCAATTGCTGCATACTGCCTAAAACACGGTTGCTGCGGTTGCTTTCTTTCCATACCCTGTCTAAATGATCCGGGCCCGGTAAATGCAGTGTGGATTTATCTATTGCAGGGCTCGAATAATCTAACAGGTATTCGGCTTTGTCGCCAAGCAGTTCGCTAACTTTGGAATTTGCCATAACAATTTTTTGCATTAATAATATATAAGAACAATCGGTTTTCGGGGTGCAAATATAGGCAGTAATTTTTTACTGAATTTTATTTGTACATGCAGTATTTTTATTGATGCGATTGGCCAAACCGATATAATTTTTTTAACAGTAATACCATTACATTATGAAAAAAATCCTAACACCCCTTTTAGTTGTTGGCTTCTTTTTTAGCTGCAAAAAAGAAAGTGCCGTACAACAATCATTAGATAATATTAGTAAAACAATAACCTATGATTTAAAGGCTGACGAGGGCGACCCAAACCTTGAAGCAAGTGTAACGCTGCAAATCATCAGTTATAATCATACGGGTGGAACAGGCGACAGAATAGTATGGGATACCGTATTGACCAAACAAAAAGTAAATGACTTTGTACCTGTAAATATTAAACATTCCATTACTACTGATGCAGCAACTATCCTAAGTGCAAGCTATCGTATTGACTATTATAAAGGCAATGACTTTTTTTGGACAACCGATGGCTCAAAAACAATATTTCAGAATTCCAGGGAAGGGCAGGTTAATGTTAGCGTAGGCAGTTTTTAAGAAATACAGTTTTTAAAATAGTTGCTTTCGCCGCAACATTTCCCGCTTTAATCGAATTTATTTTCAGGCTGTTAAACATTAATGCAAAGTTTGTATCCTTAATTGAAGGAGTTAAACTTTAGCATGAGGTATAAAATTCTATTTATAGTTATTTTCCTGTTTACTGCTGCTGCTTCATTCAGCCAGGGCGTTCCCGGCTCAATAAAAGGTGTTTTAAGGGATAGTTCCGAGCACCAGGCGCTCAGAAATGCAACGGTAAGTATTTTGCACAGCGACTCCTCTTCGTTTAAAGAATCCCTGTCTAAAGAAGACGGGAGTTTTTTAATAACCAATATTCCCATCGGTAGTTATATATTAAAAGTTACGTTCAGCAGCTATGAAACACGTTTAACCAATTTTACAATTGACAGTATAAATGCAACGCTTAATGCAGGCATAATTTATATGCAGCCATATGCGCATGAACTGGCTGAAGTGGTGGTGGAAACGCCGCCCATCATTATAAAAAAAGACACGTTTGAATTTACTGCCAACGCATTTGCCACAAAGCCCAATGCAACCGCAGAAGACCTTTTGAAAAAACTGCCTGGTGTGGATGTGGACAAAGATGGTAATATAAAAGCACAGGGTGAATCGGTGCAGCGTGTGCTGGTAAATGGCAAGCGTTTTTTTGGTGATGATCCGCGTATGGCAACACAAAATTTGCCGAGCGATGTAATTGATAAAATACAGGTATTTGACGACCAGAGTGACCAAAGCCAGTTTACAGGCTTTGATGATGGCAACCGTACGAAGACGATTAACATCGTTACCAAAAAAAATTCCGGCAGCTTTGGGAAGTTTGTTGCAGGTGCTGGTGATAAAGGCTTGTATAACGTGGCAGCAAATTACAGCATGTTTAAAGGTGATCAGCAAATAAGCTTTATCGGGCAGCTGAATAATACAAACAAACAAAACTTTACACCACAGGACATTTTCGGGTCTTCAGGCGGAGGCGGCTCCAGGGGCGGTGGCGGAGGATTTCGCGGTGGCGGCGGTGGCTTCAGAGGAGGTGGCGGGCAAATGCAGCAACTGCAAAGCCTTAATGCCAACGGCAACAGCAATGGCTTAATAACCACAAGCGCTGCAGGCATAAATTACCGCGATGTTTGGGGGAAGAATACCGAAGTGTATGGCAGTTATTTTTACAATAACCTGCTTACTGAAAAAGAACAAAACAGCCAGACAGAAAACTTTGTTACAAATGATTCTTCCATGTTTAATAATCAGGCGCAATCTTCATCAAGAAGAAACGTAAACCACCGCCTGAATTTTAATATTGAAACACAATTTGATTCATTGAACTCAATGATCATAAGGCCTAACATTTCTTACCAGGAAACAAACAATAACAGCATTACCAAAACAACCACAACGCAGGGCAAAACAGGCTTATTAAATAATGCAGATGCAACTTCTCTCAGCAACAATAAGGGTTATAACGGCAGTATTGACGCCTTGTTCAGGCACCGCTTTAAAACAAAAGGAAGAACTTTTTCGCTGGGCTTAACAGGCTCCGGAAATACAAACGATGCCAATGGTAATAATTATTCGCTTACAGATTATTATAACAGCGGCATTGATTCATCTTATACCATTAACCAGCATTATGTCTCATCAACAAATGCGCAGGGAATAGGTGCAACGGCATCTTATACAGAACCTGTCGGTAAAAGGTCGCTCATTGAATTAAATTATAATTACAGTTATAATAAAAACACTTCTGATAAGGTAACCTATGATTATGACAGCGCCACGGAAAAGTTCACTACGATTGATTCACTGCTCACCAATAATTATGAAAACACTTATTCATCAAACAGGGTTACTTTAAATTACCGTTTTCAAACGGAGAAAATGAATTTCAGTGTGGGCAATGGCATACAGTTTGGCAATCTTACCAGCATCAATAACACGAAAGATATTAATCTTACGCAGCATTATACTAACCTGTATCCCACGGCCAATCTTACTTACAGGTTTAACCGCACATCTAATTTCCGGTTTAATTATTCCGGCAGAACAAGTCAGCCGAATGTTACACAACTGCAGCCTGTGATTGATAACAGTGATCCTTTAAATGTAGAAGTTGGTAATCCAAACCTGAAACAATCATTTACACATTCATTCAGGGCCTTTTATAATAATTTCAGCTTCAACCGCGGTAATAATTTCAGCAGCGGTGAAAACAATTTTCATAACATTTTTGCAACCGTAAATGCAAGTTTCACCACCAATGATATTGTGGAAGCTGTTAAAAGAAAGAATGGCATTGATACAGTTACATACACCAACCTTAGCGGCGCCTATAATATTTCAGCATTCTTTAATTACGGGTTTCAACTAAAGAAGCCAAAATCAAACCTGAACTTCACAACCAATTTTAACAGCACAAGAAACGCCAGCATCATAAACGATACGGTGAATTATACAAACAATTATATAATTGGCGAAACAGTAAAATTTACAACCAACCTGAAGAAAAATTTCGATATGAATTTTTCTGCAACGCCAACGTACAACATAGTGCGTTATTCATTTCAGTCTGGTCAGAACGATAATTATTTTTCACAGAATTTAAGTGTGGGCGCCACTTATTATACAACTTCAGGCTGGATACTGGAAAGTGATTTTAATTATACAGCTTACAGCGGCAGGTCTGATGGCTATAATACAGCAGTGCCTTTATGGAATGCTTCGTTTGCAAAACAGTTCCTAAAAGGCAAAGCAGGTGAACTGCGTTTCAGCGTATATGATTTATTAAATCAGAATCAAAGTATAACAAGAACAGTTGAGCCTACTTATATACGCGATGTTCAAACAAAAGTGCTTACCCGTTATTTCATGCTTACATTCACCTATAACCTTCGAAATTTTTCAAAAGGCCAACAGCAACAACAAAGAAGGCTTCCTGATTTCAGGCGCGATGGGAATATGCCACCGCCGCCCGCCGGGGGTGCTGCACGAGGCGGGCCATCCCCCGGCGAGCCTTCGTAATGGCCGCTTTACAAAATGCTATAATAATTTTTTAAAGAAAGGAAATAATTCGTTTGCAAGCACGCCATGTTCCTCCACACTTGGGTGGCCGGCGCAACCATGCGCCTGCATGGATTGAAAGAAAAATAACTGCACAGCTTTATCTTTTGGATATAACATATCCACATTATTTTTTATAGCCGTTAAACAGTTTTGCAGCAATATCCTGTTATCACCATTAACCATCGGGCTGCTTAACAAAGCAATGATGGCCTTTGGATATTTTGATTTTACCAGTTGCACAAAAGCAGTATAATCTTTTACAAAAACAGCACTGTCAAAAGGTTTTCGCTCATGCACGCCATCACCTTTGCTCAGGTCATTTGTGCCTAATGCAATGCTTACAATCCTGGGCGAATATTTTGAGAAGTTCCAAAGCATTGTATCGCCTGTTTGCAGGCTTTGTTTTTCATATACAAGCGGCATGGAAGGCGCATCCATGTTCCAGGTGCGATAAATGCCAATGCCGCTCACACTGTTCAGAATAAAATTTGCATGCAAGGCCCTTGCAACCCTTGGCCCGTAAGCATAATAAGCATTATGCTGATCGTGATAAACGCCCTGTCCGCATTTAACTTCAGCAGTATCGGCGGCGGCACCACAGGTTATGCTGTTGCCAATAAACTCTATCAGCGGTTCATTAGATGGCTTGATTGCCCTGATATTATCAGCCGTAATTTTTTGTATGATGACCGGCCCGGTTGTTGCTTCGGTAGCTTTATATATCCAAACTTTATGCCTGCCATCATTGCCTGCATTAATAGTTATGGTTTGAACTCTATTGCCTTGTACTTTTAACCTTTTCTGATATACGCCATCCAGTTCATACTGCAAATAATTGTGGCCGTTTGCATCATTTACAAAAGCGTCAATTGTGCAGGATGTGCCCGTAAAACTAAACCCAAAATGAACGGCGGAGCTTATCAGTTCAAGATTATTTTCTGCATTTAAGAATGATCTCCCGTAAGGCTTCAATTCACTTGCCTGCAATTCTTTTTTTAAGGGGGCATTGTTTGAATGCGACGGAGAATGAATAGTAAATAATAGGACAATAAACAGCAGGTATAAAGTTTCTGGTTTCATGCGGCAAGAATTTGAATGAGTGAATATATATATCAATATCAAAAGCCAGCAGGAATTTTTTGTTTATAAGAACCTGTTTCTTCATGCGTGCATCTGCGGCCATATTTCTCAATGCATTTTATATAACAACCTTTCATGCGGTTTATGATGAAGATCAGTAAACTTTATGTTTAAAGAGGAATTTGTAAAGTATCTTGTCTGCCAATACAAGTGTTGGTTATTCATCACCACGCAGGCAATCTTTACCGTTTAAATCTTTGTACTTATATGCACGAAAAATTTCTCCTTGTTCTGCTGTCTGTTACAACATTATTTTTTGAATCGGATGCACAATCTGTTTATGAATTAAATAATGGCTGGAAATGCATGAAAGCTTCATCTGTTAAAGAAAGTGGCAGCACTATTTCTTCTTACGGTTATAACCTCGGCAAATGGAAAAATGCAACCGTTCCGGGAACGGTTTTAACCACTATGCTGAATAATAAGGAAGTGCCCGATCCATTTTATGGAATGAATAACGAAAAGATACCGGATATATATAACGTTGGCGCAGCTTATTATACGTATTGGTTTATAAAAGATTTTAATGAAACCGCTTTATCAACAGAACAGGTGTATTTAAAATTACGCGGCATTAATTACAGTTGTAATGTTTTTATGAATGGCCGTCAGTTAAACAAAACATTGCATAAAGGCATGTTCCTAAGTCAGGAATATAACATCACATCATACTTAAATAAAAATGGAAAGAACAGGCTGGCCGTAATTGTTTATCCGCCCGATGTTGTGGGCAATGCCAACGGCGGCCAGGGCGGCGACGGAGCCATTGCAAAAAATGTAACGCATCAGTATGTTGCGGGCTGGGACTGGATTCAACCAATACGAGACCGCAACACCGGCATTTGGGATAAAGTGCTGATTGAAAAAACGAAGCAGGTAAAAATTCAGCACACACATATTGTAACAGATGTACCCGGCATAAGAAAGGTGGAAGGCACACAACAACCTGCCATTATTCATGTTTCAGCTGAATTATACAACCCAACAGCAGCAAGCGTTTCAGGTATTTTAAGTTATGAATTAGATGGTAATACGATCTCTGAAAATGTTACAGTGCCTTCGCAATCAACAAAACCCGTTCAATTAAAAGATTTATCGTTACAAAACCCAAAACCATGGTGGCCGAATACTTACGGCCCTCAAAATTTATATACGCTGAATTTAAAATTTACAATTGATGATGTATTAAGTGATGTTGATTCATCCACCATCGGCATTCGTGAAATAACCACGTACTGGAACAATGTTACCCGCAGCAAAGAAGTTGCAGTAAATGGGCAAAAAATATTTATTAAAGGTGGCAACTGGATCATCTCCGATGCCATGCTGCGTTTTTCAGATGAACGTTATGATGCTGAAGTGCGCTTTCATCGTGATATGAATTTAAACCTCATCAGGATTTGGGGGGGCGCCATTACAGAGCGCCCGGAATTTTATGCAGCATGCGATAAATATGGCATGCTCGTAATGCAGGACTTTTGGGGCAGTGGCGATTGCAATGGCCGCTGGGTTGACCCGAAGAAAAAAGATGATCAATGGACAAGAAGAAATTATCCCGACGATCATCATTTATTTATTGCATCTGCTGCTGACCAGATCAAACTTATACGCAACCATCCTTCGCTGGCAATATGGTGCGGCGGCAACGAGATAACATTACCTGACGATATTTTTCATGCATTAAAAGATTCATTAATGCCGTTGCTTGATGGCACGCGCTGGTTTATTGACTACTCTAATTCAGACAGTATGAGTTATAATTTTCTTGGCGGCAACGGCGATGGCCCTTATGGCATCCGGGATATAAAAACATTCTGGGGCGAAAGAACATATCCGTTTAATTCTGAAGTGGGTTCTGTTGGTTTAAATGATTATACTTCGCTCAAGCGTTTTATTCCGCAGGAAAATTTAGTACCGCCTGTTTATGAAAACGGAAAATATAAAGTTGATTCTGTCTGGCGCTATCATAAATATATTGGCTATGATAAAACACTCGAAGCTTATGGCGGTGCAAAAGATGCAGCAGATTTTGCAACCAAAGCGCAGTTGATAAACTATGATCAATACCGGGGTTTGATTGAAGGTTTTTCTGCACATGCGTGGGATTGGTACACCGGCGTTATTATATGGAAAACGCAAAACCCCTGGACGGCTATGCGCGGCCAGATGTATGATTACTACCTTGATCCCAATGCCTGTTTATATGGATTGCATACAGCCGGCGAAGCTTTGCATATTATGTTCAACCCGGTTGATAGCACTGTAATGGTTGCAAACAACTCATTTGAAAGTCATCGTGATATGATGCTGCAGGTTTTATTGGTTGATATGGGCGGAAAACAAAGAATAGTAACACAGGTGTTTTCAGAAATAGGGCCAACCACTGTGAAAAAATATTTATCAGTGGCAGGCGCTTTGAGAAGGGCATCAGCAAAACAAGGCGCTTTTCTTGTGTTGCGGCTATTGAATTTACAGCAGCAACCTATCAGCGATAATTTATACTGGCTGCCTGATTCAACAGGACATTATTCAGGTTTGCAAACAATCGCTTCAACAGGTTTGAATGTAAAAGCAACAAAAGTCAGCAACAATCAAATCCAGCTTACATTAAGCAACCCTGCTGATAAACCGGTGGCATTTTTTAACCGTGTATCATTGATCAACAGCAAAACAAAAGAAAGAATATTGCCAGCATTTTACAGCGATAATTATATTTCTGTTTTGCCCGGCGAATCAAAAATGATTACCATTGATTATAACAACTTAACGGTCGATGCGGCTATTGAGGTAGAAGGGTGGAACACAGGAAAACATATATATACAATTGATTGATCATTATAACTTGGCCGATGCTCACCGTTGATAGTTCAGCAGCGCAATAAACGCAAACGTTTGTTTACCCGCTATTGGCGCCGGCAGGCTAAATTTGAAAAGGCTATAAAACAATTTCATCTTTATAACATATTTTGACTATTTACTTTACTAAAACCACTACAGCAATATGCAGCAAACAGAAGAGTATGCACAGCCAATTGAAATAGCAGCAAAGCCGCAATCGGGCACATCAAAATCCATCTTTATTATTGGTATCCTGTTTTTCATTTTTGGCTTTGTGACGTGGGTAAACAGCACCCTGATCCCTTACCTGCAAATTGCATGTGAGCTGAATACATCACACGCAGTGTGGGTAACATTTGCATTTTATATTTCTTATGCGGTAATGGCCTTTCCGTCATCATGGGTTATCAATAAAGTAGGGTTTAAAAACGGTATGATGTACGGCCTTATCGTAATGGCAATCGGCGCATTGATCTTTATTCCCGCAGCGCAGCAGCGAACCTTTGGTTTATTTCTTACGGGCTTATTTGTAATTGGTATAGGATTGGCATTATTGCAAACAGCATCCAATCCGTACATCACCATCCTTGGCCCTATAGAAAGCGCCGCCAAACGCATGAGTATTATGGGCATTTGCAATAAAGGCGCAGGTGCATTAGCGCCATTGATTATGGGCGCCATTTTATTAAAAGACATGAATGGTTTTGAAGCCAATCTTGCTACGCTTAGCCCGGCAGATAAAGCAGCGAAATTAGATCAACTGGCTTCCCAGGTAATAATGCCGTATATCGTGCTGGCGATTGTTTTAGTGTTGCTGGCAATAATGATACGCCTTTCTTCTTTGCCCAACATCCAGGCAGAAGAAGATGAAACAACTAATGAAAAAGGTACGCGTTCCATCTTTTCATACACTTATCTTTTCCTGGGTTTTATTACCTTGTTTTTATATGTAGGTGTTGAAGTAATGGCAGGCGATATTATTCAGGTGTATGGCAAAGAAATAAATATACCGCTTGATATAGCCAAACACTTTACCACTTACACCATGATAGCGATGCTTGTGTCTTACCTGCTGGGTATTGCATTAATTCCAAAATATATCAGCCAGGAAAAATCGTTGCGCATTGCAGCCGTATTAGGTATTATTTTTTCGCTGGGCGCTATCTTCACTTCAGGCTATACATCCATCACATTTATTGTGTTGCTTGGCTTTGCCAATGCGCCCGTTTGGCCTGCTTTGTGGCCACTGGCAATTGACGGCCTGGGCAAACATATTAAAACCGGTTCAGCATTATTAATTGTAGGCATTGCAGGTGGCGCCATCCTTCCAAAATTATGGGCTGTTATTGGCGAACATGTTGGCCTGCAAAAAGCATTCTGGATATTGGTGCCTTGCTATCTTTTCATTCTATACTACGC
>JAEWJV010000639.1 GCA_023386395.1 Bacteroidota bacterium | reverse complement strand
TCGGGTGAATTAATGCCTTTGGCTATATCTTTTATGCCTACCCTGCTATCCTGTTTCGCTTTTTGCGCAACAAATATCATAGCCCTTATAGCATACTCGCAGGTTTTTGAAAACATTCTTTGTATTTATAATGCAAAGATAAAACCCAATCTGTAATAAAAGATAAAAAACTCTTTTATTTGCCAATAAATTTTTACAGATAACGTAACGCTCCGTTAGAATAACGAAGCCGGCCTGATAAGAGTTTAGAAAGTATATTCATACTCCTTTCCGGCCATACCGTTATTGCGACAGCAGTGTTTATATGTTCATTTCATTCCTAATTGTATCCTGCCTTCTGCCGTAAGCATTTCAAATCCCCACGGCGGATCAAATGTCAATTCAGTCACTATTTCTTTTCCCGGAAAAACTCTTTCCAGTGCATTGTGTACTCCATTGGTAATGGCTTCCCCCATCGGGCAATGCGGTGTGGAGAGCGTCATTGTTACAATAATATTGTCCAGGTTAAATGCCACATCATATATCAGCCCAAGGTCTATCACATTCACAAAAAGCTCAGGGTCTATCACATTATACAGTGCTTCCTGTGCTTTTAATTTTTCCTCAGAATATGGATCGCTTAATGATATAGTCATGATACAACTTTTGTTTTATGCAGCAACACTTTCATCACATTTATCATATACAGTGAAGAAACTATTATCCATATTGCAGCGGCAATGCGGATAATAATAACTGCGTTTATAATAATGCCTGCGCAAAGCATTATAAGGGCAAGTATGTAAAGCCTGAATTGCCATTTAACCAACACTTCACTATACAACTGCTTGGGTAAAGGAACTTTTACTTTTCCTGAAAGGTTTTTGTAATGCGCATTCCATACAATAAAGGGCAGGGTTTTAAATGTTTTGCCGAGTATGATACCTGTTATCCATCCCATAAATAAAAGGGCGCCGTATAATATTGCCCAATGGGAACCTGCTGCATATACAATTACAGGTATCAATAATATAGCGGCGCCCAGGCACAGGAAAGAAATAAAAGTATGTTTCATTTGCACGTCTATATTTTTTCTAACGCGGCTTCTAAATGCATCATATAAATACATTAGCCAGCATACAATACCGGCAGCAATCAATAGGGCATATATAATTACCCTTGCTCCAATAATGTCAAAAAAATAGCCATCGCATAAAAAAAGTAATAACCCTGTATTTTGAAGAATACAGGCATATAACAGCAGTTTTTGCCTTGCAGATTTGCCCAACAAAAACATGGGTACAAGTTTGCTGCTTACACCGGTTATTAATTGAAGAAACCAGCCCGCCAATCCTGCATGAGCGTGCAATTTTAAAATTCCAAGATGATTTTTACTGAAGAAAGGATAACGCAAATTAATAGCCAGCAGCAATCCTGCTATAGCCGTAAATAACAGCCATGTACCTGAAATAACAACAAACAATTTTTCAACCGAATAACGAATACAAATACGGCTTGTAAATAATACATTGATAAAGTAAGCACATGCTGATAACACAATCAGTGAGCCCGCGCTGATCATAATCCAGCCGGTATAAAAGTTATAAAAAGCTACAACAAGCAGAGCAGCACCCGCCGTTAAAGTATACCAGCATATAGCTGCAATAGCTGGACTAAACAAATCACGTTCGCATATTACAGGCAGCAGTTGATGCGCTGCGCCAAAGATGATCATTGTTCCCCAGCCCAGCGCTGCTGTATGCACAATTGCCAGCAGGTGCGGATTGAAATAGTGGCCTGTGAGATTACCTGCATCAAAAAATAATAAAAGGCAAAGAACCCAAAATGCTATGGTGGCCGTTGCATAAAAAGGAAGAACTGCATTATTGGGTGGAGCTTTGCCTATATTGATATCTGCCATCGAGCAGGATTATTTAATATTATACTGATGATGTTTCAAATAAAATCATCTTCACATTCTTTTCATCAATTGTGTGAATGTGCACTTCATAATTTTTACTTGCAAGGTCTTCAAGAAGATATACGGGCACTCTTTTGTGATGAACAAATAACATATTACCTTTTGGCAATTCCTCTAATGCTTTTAAAATAGTTTGCATTGGCAATGGCATCTCCAGGTGGCGTACATCTATTTCTTTAATCTTTTCTTTTGAGAAGGTATTATGCACTGATTGAAAAGAATCAGCATCATCCATAATTACCTTATCACCTGTATTAGCTGCAGCTTTATTTACAATATCCTCCCGTTGTTTTTTCAGGAAATAAGTATAAAATTCAGTATTGCTTTTTGCTTCCACATAGCTGTCTTCTGCCTTTTCCTGCTTCAGCAAATTAATTAATGGCGTTGGAATAAAACTGTTGATGATGCATAACATTTTGCCGGGCGTCACTTCTTTAAACTTTCCCATTATATTTTTCAGCGGGTCTGTGCCTGACTCAATTATGGGGCGCACATCATACCATATAATATCGCTCTCTTTGGCATTACGCAACCAAATGGGTTTGGGTTGAATGGTTGTTTCTTTAGCTGAAGAAGTTATTTCATAACTAAACCCCAGCGGTATCAATGCCGCGACAATATCTTTTACATTACAGTCCGCCATTTTTGCCGCTTCGGATATATTCACTCTTGAAGCCATCACCTTTCTGAGCACAGGGTTTTTTAAACGGCGCAACGGTTTTGCGACTGCTGCAATAGCATCAATAGCCGCCTTATTAAGGGCAATTAGTTCTGATATTTTTGTATGGTCATTGATTATCATTTTTTCCATGGCGATATAATTTATTGCAACGCAACATATCTACACTTCTCCAGTTTCAGCTTCAAGTGCAGCTACTTTTGGAAAAAAAATATCTTCTTCCACATGCATACAATGCGTGAGTGTGCTATGCAATTCTTCCAGCTTTTGATAGAAATAAGTGAAAGAATTGCAGGCGCCGTCGGGCAGCGTGTAATTATTTGTTAACCTGCGGAAATACTCGAGGTCTTCTGTAATAATCACATGCTCTTTTTGCAATAACAGCAATGATTGCTTAATAATATCCAGGTCAGTTATTTCATCTTCAGCATTGCCGTTTTCTGCCGATGCAATTTGTTTGATAGCCGGCAAAACAGCATTATCTTCTTTATCAATATGCACTTGCAGGCTTTTGAAAAAAGAAGGTATGGATTGTGCAAGACGGTTTAGTTGCGGGTATTGGCTGCCATGCCGTTCAGCAACTTTTTCTGCCAATCCTGTTATAACTTCTGCATTATTTTTTATATAGGCATGATACGTATTAACAATATAATCCGAAAGAAAATTCAGTTCCAGTTTATCAATGCCGGGTAAAGAAATATCCTTCTTCTTTCCTTCTGATATTTCTTCAGATGTTTTACCGGTATTGCAGCTATAATCAATCCCTTTTGTTTTAAATACAATAGCCTTACGCAGGTCTTTTTGAGAAACAGCCACAGCATTTTCCTGCTCTTCATTCTTGTTTTTAGCAATTTTCACCTGCCAGCGCAGCGGCCCCTGCTGAAGGTATTCCCATTTAAATATATTACCGCGTTCACCCAGGAGCTGGTAATACAGCGGTTTGGGATCATGATCATTATCAATAATAAAACTTTCACCGGCCTCCAGCTCATCAAAATGCTTAAAAATAGTTGGATGTTTAAGTTTTGGTTCTATCCGGGTAACATCTAAAATTTCTGCCGTTACCATAATGTTTAATTTTTAATTGTGTGGTTTAATTACAACTGCAAAAGTACATGTTAATTCAAATAAAAGACAAATTTGTCTTTTATTTTTTTGAAGCAAAATAAATATGAATTTATCATCTGAATATGGCGGCGTTATTTATCGGATAATTATATCAGCTTCTGATCCTGAACCATACTCCAGGTATTACAAACGAAATCTGCCCGGAACTAAATTTATAGCTTCGGGCAGATTATGAAGTGATGCTAAGCAGCGCTGGTTTTAAGTAAGTGCATCTGTGACGCATAACTTAAACAGGATGCTTATTGTTCCGCAAAATATTTATGAAAATAAGGAATGGTTTCAATGCCTTTATAATAATTGGCAAGATCAAATTTTTCATTCGGGCTATGCAGGTTATCACTGTC
>JAEWJV010000626.1 GCA_023386395.1 Bacteroidota bacterium | reverse complement strand
ATGCATGGCAGCGCGCAGAAGGCAAAGGCGGCGGCGGGTTAACCAAGGTTATTCAAAACGGTAAAGTATTTGAGAAAGGTGGCGTAAATACTTCTGTTGTTTACGGGCATTTAACGGAACGTATGTGCAAGGTATTGCAGATACCTTTTTTAGGCAGCGATGCCACCTGGTTTGCAGCCGGCATAAGTTCTGTTATACATCCTCTCAATCCTTTTGTGCCAACAGTGCATTTTAATTACCGCATGTTTGAATTATATAATGCTGACGGATCATTGGCAGACCGCTGGTTTGGCGGCGGCACGGATCTTACGCCATATTATTTGTTTGAAGAAGATGCAATATTGTTTCATCATACATTCAAAAATACCTGCGATGCTTTTGATGAAAGTTTCTATCCTCTGTTTAAGCAACAATGCGATGATTATTTTGTGAACACGCACCGCAACAACGAACGCAGGGGAATTGGAGGAATTTTCTATGACCATCGGAGATGTGATGAAAAACATAATGTCAATTTTTGGTTTGATTTTGCAAAAGCCTGTGGTTATGTATTCATGGATACATATATTCCTATAGCAGAAAAAAGAAAAAATACTGCATTTAATGATAAACATAAACATTGGCAGGAGATACGAAGGGGCCGTTATGTAGAATTCAATTTAATTCATGACCGCGGAACTATTTTTGGTTTAAAAACACATGGCCGGACAGAAAGCATATTAATGAGTTTGCCAGCCACGGTAAGGTTTGAATATAATTATCAGCCTGAACCCGGCTCGGAAGAAGATAAACTGTGGCAGGTTTGTTTGAAGCCAAGGGAGTGGGTTGAGTCAACCCTGAATGGAATTATATAGACTTAATACAGATTTAAATTAATCCCTTACGGGAAAATAAGGAGGAACAATGTTTTTACAAAGAAGAAACAGGATATTAAGAGCAAACGCTTCTATAAGAAGTTTGGTTGCAGAAACAGTTTTAACGCCCAATGATTTTATTGTGCCTTTGTTTATAGATGAAGGTGAAAATGTGAGAACTGAGATTGCATCTATGCCCAACTATTACAGAATGAGCATTGATAACACTATTAAAGAAGTTAAGGAATTATACAGTCTTGGTATAAAAAGCGTGTTGTTATTTATTAAATGCAAAGATAAATTAAAGGATAACACCGGCAAGGAAGCGTGGAATAAAGATGGCCTGATGCAACGCAGCGTTAAAGCCATAAAAAATGCCGTGCCTGAAATGTATGTAATGACGGATGTAGCGCTTGACCCTTACTCTGAATATGGTCATGATGGCATTGTAAAAGATGGAGAAATTGTAAATGATGAAACAGTTGAAGCACTTGTAAAGATGAGCGTTTCTCATGCAGAAACCGGTGTGGATATGGTGGCGCCAAGCGATATGATGGATGGCCGCATTGCTGCCATACGTGAAGCATTGGAGGAAAATAATTTTACTAAAGTTGGCATTATGGCTTACAGTGCAAAATATGCTTCCTGTTTTTACGGGCCTTTTCGCGATGCGCTGGATTCAGCGCCTGGCTTTGGTGATAAGAAAACTTACCAGATGAATTACGCCAATCGCATTGAAGCGGTTAAAGAGGCTTTGATGGATGAAGAAGAAGGTGCTGACATTGTTATGGTAAAACCAGGGTTGCCTTACCTTGATATTGTGCGTGAAGTAAAGAATGCCGTGCATGTTCCGGTGAGTGTTTATAACATCAGCGGTGAATATGCAATGATTAAAGCCGCTGCAAAAATGGGATGGATTGATGAGAACAAAGCAATATTGGAAACACTTACTTCTATTAAACGTGCCGGTGCAGATTTGATTGCTACCTATTTTGCGAAGGATGCGGCTAGGATTTTAAATAGATGATTTGAGTTTATTTAAATGAATAAATTAATATGAAGATTACTAAAAGTGAAGAGTTATTTTCAAGAGCGCAATATTCAATTCCCGGCGGCGTAAACTCGCCCGTAAGAGCTTTTAAAAGCGTGGGCGGAACACCTTTATTTATAAAGAAAGCAAAGGGTGCTTATTTATATGATGCAGATGATAACCTGTATATAGATTATATTAATTCCTGGGGGCCGATGATTATGGGCCATGCATTTGAGCCGGTAGTAGAAGCCATACAAAAAAAGGCTGTGGATTCCACTTCGTTTGGTGCGCCTACCGAGCTTGAAATTGAAATGGCCGAACTTATAAAAAACATGGCGCCGAATGTTGACCTGATTAGAATGGTGAGCAGCGGCACAGAAGCCTGCATGAGCGCTGTCAGGTTAGCACGTGGTTATACAGGCAGGAATAAAATAGTAAAGTTTGAAGGCTGTTATCATGGCCATGCAGATAGTTTTTTGGTGAAAGCAGGCAGTGGCGTTGCTACATTCAATATACAAACAGTACCGGGTGTAACAGCAGGCGTTGCAGCAGATACTCTAACAGCGCCGTATAATGATATTAATGCTGTTGAACAGCTCATAGCTGAATATAGAAATCAGATTGCTGCGATTATTATAGAACCTGTTG
>JAEWJV010000048.1 GCA_023386395.1 Bacteroidota bacterium | reverse complement strand
GATGCTAATACCCCACCTGATCCTGAGATGGCAAAGGCGCTTGAGCAGGCAGCGACGGATGAACATAAATATGCTGTTGAAAAGGCAGAAAAAATGTCACTTTCTGTGCAACGTGAAGTAAATGCTTTACACCAGCTTACTCTGGATTATAACAATACAATGCGTGAGCACCTTGACCGGATTGCACAAACCCGAAGATTAATCGTTCATTTTAAAGAGAATATTCTTTATTACATGCAGGCTATTTGGAGCATGGAACCTCCTGATCAAAGATATATGCGCCTGTACAAAGTAAATGTTCCACAATTTGAAGCAGAAAGAACATGCATTGTTGAAGATGAACCTTCGGAAGACTTTTTTGCCCAATTCCGAGAACCAGGGAAACAAAAATATGCGGGATGGCTGCATGGAAAAGTAAAACGCGATGCTGTTGGCAACCCTGATATCTCATATAAACAGTTGGTTGAAGTGGCTGATGTTGATTCATTGATGGGATTCAAAGGGAATTATATGATATTTCCGCTAAAGGAACACAATGCTTTAACAGAACTTATGGTTGCCCCGTATATAGATGAAGCCTTTGGAGCAATGGATCCTGACCAGTTAAGCAATATCAATCTGGAAGAGTTTTCGAAATACATCTGCTGCCTACATGACCAGGATATCGATGAATATAACCGGCTGAAACCTGTATTGAGAAAATGGCTGGAACTACTTTTAGCTGACCCATTGCGTAATGGCGATGAAATAATCATCCCAACCGGTTCCTTATTTCTCGAAATGTTGCCTTCTGATAAATCATTACTTGAAGACTTTAAATTAAAACACCGTGAATGGGATGTTTATAAGGTTCAGGCTGAGGTACGTAAAATGGAATTGGAAAATATCCGTTATGCTGCAAGGTTATTAAATGATGAAAGGGAAGATCCGGATATTGATAAGAAGATTGTCGTAAGTGGCAGTAGCGTCAATACCGACATAGATGTTGAAAATAACTGAGTTCTTTCAAGCACTCGTATTATGGGTACATTAAATTATTACGAAGAAGAAGAAATAAAAGATGTATTTAAAGATATTCTCAAAAGCAAAGAAGCTGACAAATCCAAATATGAAAAGATAGTTGCCTTCGTAAATGGTGCTCCGCAGGATTATAAGCTTTACGAAAAATTCGTCGCTTATTTCAGAAAGAGTATTTTTTCAAGAGAAGTATATAAAAAACTCTTAAGTCTTGAATATAAAAAGAAGCTATATAAATACCTCATTGTTCTTCATGTACGGACTGCAAATATTAAAAGCCCAGTAGAAGGTAAACGGCTTATTGAATATTATAAAAAGAACGCCCAATATTATGATCTCACAAAAACAGAAGTTGAAGGTCAAATAGCTACTGAAACATCAAGAGGCTTGCCTGCAAAAGCCGGTGCTCCGTCCACAAGTCCGGTTACACCTCAGGGAGCAGAAACGTTAACGGCTGATAGAGGAACAGGGATAACAAAAACAGACACTGCGACTCAAGAATATTTGGATTGTTTAAAAAAAGACACGGTAACTCCAATTGATGAAGATACTAGGGTGTTGCTTAAAGATATAGAAGATTTTATTTCCGACATAGACACAAAACTTGATATTTTTTTATTAAAAAAAAGTATTATTGAGCTAGAAGCAACGGTTGATAAATTAACCCAGCCAAAATCAACTTCCTGGAGTGAGGTGATTTTTGAAATTACATTTTCAATTATAATACCCGGCGGTATTGTCGGTTTCTTTGGTGGCTATTTAGGTGGCAAGATAATTTTAAAGTTAGGTAAAACTGTTGCCGACAGCCCTTGGGGGAGAGCATTGACTGATGCCGGCAAAGACGCTTTCAAACAAGGCATAAAAACAATAATCACAGAAGTAAAATCATATAAATCTGAGGAATCTTATAAGCGTTCTGAGGAACCCGATAAGCGTTCCCAGATAATTTATAAAATAACCGAGGGGATCAAAAGAACAGCACAAATCCAGAAATGCGCCGTTGTTAACGGAATGATTAAAAAAGATAGTTTTGGAAAAATTAGGAATGAGTATCTGCTTAAGAGACAATATTTTAATAACCAAAAAGAGAACATGAATGACTGGTTAACCAATGAATTTGATTCGGCTTATTTATGCAATATCTGCATCCCGGGACAAGCAATCATTGAACAAACTGGCACCGGAATGTATATGTGTTATAAAGAAATTCCAATGCAAAAAGATGAAATTGGATCTATAAATGCTTCCATTCCGGAAATAAAAAGCCTTAAGTGGGTGTTGAATTCTTTTTATAATTTTTTTAACGATATATCGATAGCTGAAGATTTAGAATTCGATCACTGGAACGGCTTGGTGGGTCACTATACTTTTATGAAAGCTATTCAGTCAATTAAAACTGTGAGCCCCATGATATATTGGCTACTAGGGAATAATTTCGTGATAAACCCCGACGATGATATCGATGTAAGGTTTACGATTTTAAAAGACATCACTGATCAACATTACTTTGCTGTTATTCAATCTTCACTTAATTCAAAAGGTAGTCCACAAGTTAGTTTCTGGTATTTAGGTCATCTCCCTCCTTTGGGTGAACAAATGACTATCTATCTTTATAAGGAAAAGTTTCGCTCTGCCGAACCGTTAAATGTATACGCAAAGCAAGTTCTTAGTACATCTAATTATAAAGATTTTGAAACAGGCTCCAAAAAACAAAAACTTATCAGAGAGACATTGATCAATTATTTAAATTCCGGAACAACTACAAAGTAATAATTATGGCTGTACCATTTATGTTACTGCTATATGTACGGTTAACTGAATTTTATTAAGTGTTTATGCAAGAAGGAAGTTTACCGATGGCCATATATCGTTCAACAGGATTTTATTTGCATTTACGATTGTTATAAAAGTTGGTTTAGAATCAATTTTCTATTCTCCTTTGTTATTTATCGGCTTGCTGATCACAAAACAAATGCTTGATGCAAGTGCTGACAAGATCTTGTGGATTGCGTTAATACTAATATTTGCAACACTTATTTACTTTGTAATTTATTTCCTTAAAGGGGTGTCGATTGCTTTAAAACATAACCACAATTTCTTTTGGATACCACTTTTTATCTTTTGTGTTGTACTGACGTGCGTGTTTCCGGTAAGAATTATTTTCGAACCACTGACAAATTTAATCGGCAGACACACACAAACACATCAGGAGTTGATTACTTGGATTTTTGCTTTAGCTTTTGGCTTGTATGTTTACAGCCGTTATCATTTCCTGACCAATATCGCACCATCAATTGCTTTCCCATATTCCAGGCGGGCATAGTAATCACATCTAATCTTGTGAATTTCTAAAATTCGTTTAAAGCAAAAAAATCGCAAGACGTTATTTAATGCGCTCGTCTTTACAGGACGCGGCTTTTTATGTTGGCATTTTTTTTATAGCACTAATAATATGCCTCAAAAAATTCATATCGGCACATCCGGCTGGCTTTATAAACATTGGAATGGAAAATTTTATCCAGAAGGAAGCAATAGCAAACAGCAATGGGAATTCTATTGTAAGCACTTTGATACTGTTGAAATAAATAACTCTTTCTACAAGTTACCTCCGCCGACTGTGTTTGAAGACTGGTATAGTAATTCACCGAAAACGATGTTATTCGCAGTGAAAGGAAACCGGTTCATTACACACATGCGTAAGCTTACTGACCATAGATTTTTTCGAGAACCGTTGAACTATAATGCCATTAATCGGTGCTACAATGCAGTCGCATAAGTCTGTTCATCTCTTTCTTGATTGTGATACAACCGGACAAAAGTGCATACAAAAAGCGCTTGAAATTGATAAGGAAAAATTCATTGATGAAAGAGATTTATATAAAAGCTATAAAGACCTAAATGATTGGATGATGCATATCGGTCAATCACAAAAACAAGCACTTCAGTTGAAACAATAATTTTCATTTCAACAGATACAAACAAATATTTTTCCCGTCTGCAAATCATTTATAAATCAAGAATTCTTTAAATAAAACTGTGGCAGATTTAACAAACGAGCCGTGAGATAGCAGGCTTTGCCGCTATCGGCAAGATGTTCAATTGTTGCACAATCGCATCTTGCCCCGGTTGCCTCGAAACTCGGCGGGGGTCCAAACTGCACAAATCATCTATCATTTTTAAATAAATCACTAATGGAAAATCAGACCAATAATAAAACGAAAAACTGGATAAGCTTTCGGGTAAAACCACAGGAATACGAACAAATCAACAGAATCTTTTCATCCACCACCTGCAGAAAGTTAAGCGAGTATGCACGCAAAGTTTTGTTGAATAAACCTGTTGTTATGAAGTATAGAGATCAATCCGCAGATGAATTTTTGTCAGCAATGATTCCGTTGAAAAATGAGTTAAATGCAATCGGCAATAACTTCAATCAAGCGGTAAAAAAGCTGCATACGTTGAATCAAATTTCAGAGTTCAAAAACTGGCTGATGAGTTATGATGAAGACAGAAAAACGTTACTGCAAAAAGCAGACGAAATAAAAGAAAAAATCAATCAAATATATGTGCAATGGTTGCAAGGATAAAGACACCGAACAGCATCGTTAGTGCATTAAATTATAATGAGCAAAAAGTAAAGCAAGGACATGCTATTTTATTGAGTGCGCACAACTATTTAAAAGATGCTGATAGACTTTCTTTCAACGACAAATTAAGACGTTTTCAAGATTTAATTGCGCTCAATGACAGGGCGAAAACAAACTCTCTGCATATCTCTTTAAATTTTGATAATGCAGATAAATTGTCGGCTGAACAGTTCAAAGAAATTGCTAATGAATACATGCAGAAAATCGGGTTCGGTAATCAACCTTATTTGGTGTATCAACACAATGATGCAGGGCATCCTCACATACATATTGTGACGACGAGCATTCAGGAAAACGGAAAGCGAATTGATACATTCAATATCGGGCGCAATCAATCTGAAAAAGCAAGAAAGGAAATTGAAAAATTATACAGATTAATAAGGGCAGAAAGCAGGCACGGGCAAGCACATGATTTAAATCCAGTAAATGCACAGAAAATCCAATACGGAAAATTTGAAACAAGACGAGCTATTACAAATGTTTTAGATCATGTTTTAAATACCTATAAATATTCTTCTCTTGCAGAACTAAATGCAATCTTACAACAATACAACATTGTCGCAGACAGAGGCAATGAAGATTCGCGCATTTACAAAACCAAAGGTTTGGTATATCGCATTCTTGATGCAAATAAGAAAAAGATCGGCGTACCGATTAAAGCAAGTTTGATTTATAGTAAACCAACCTTGAAAAACATAGAAGCAAATTTTGAAAGAAACAAGGAAGAAAAACAAAGACACAAAAAAAGGGTATCAAATTCGATTGACCTCACGTTGTTAAAACGTCGCAATCAGTCCTTACAGGAATTTATCGCGGCTGTCCAAAAAGAAAATATTCATGTAGTGCTTCGCCAAAACAGTAATGGCGTTATTTATGGTATCACTTACGTTGATCACCGCACGAAATGTGTTTTTAATGGAAGTGATTTGGAAAAGTTGTATGGCGCAAATGCTATTCAGCAACGATGCAACGCAGATCAAAAAATAAATAAACCATTCGATGCTAATAAGAAAATATTTCATGATGAAAAATCAGATCGGGTATCGCAAAAAAAACAACTCAAGTCTGCGCAATCTGTAACTCCCGGAAATGATAATGCTTTAGCTTTTGCAAAACCATCCTTGCAACTGTTTGATGATTTGCTGCAACCCGGAGAAAATCGAAATGCAAATGAGCCATTTGAACAAAAACAATTCAAGAAAAAAAGAAAAAGAAAACAACAACAATCACACAATTAAATGCATTTTATGTCAGCCAATACTGGTGAAAACGAACAGGGGTTAAGAAAGATAATTGACATGACAAGAATGATTAGCATAATCATACTGCTATTACATTTTTATTACTACTGTTATAACGCATTTGCACAGTGGCAGCTCACTGCTACTATTAGTGACCGGTTGATTCAAAATATTTTTGAAACTGGTCTTTTTTCAAGCTTCACAAAATCCAAATTAATAGCACTCGGCTTCCTCATAATTTCCTTAATGGGAGCGAGAGGGAAAAAAGA
>JAEWJV010000052.1 GCA_023386395.1 Bacteroidota bacterium | reverse complement strand
GATCGGTTGAACGCGCCAAAGAAGTAAGCATACGTAAAGTGGCCGGCGCACAAAAAAATCAAATATTCTGGCAGTTTATTGGGGAATCGGCGGTTGTATGTTGTATTGCTGTTTTGCTGGGTTTAACCTGTGCTGCTTTATTGCTGCCTTCTTTCAGCCAGCTTACCAATCAGCAGTTGCAACTATCTTCATTATTATCCTGGCCTATACTTGCGGTTGCTGTGCTCATTATTGCCGTTGTAAGTTTTGCCGCGGGCAGTTATCCTGCACTGGTGTTATCATCTTTTCAGCCGGCAAGGGTTTTAAAAGGCGCTTTTAAAAACGCAGCATCGGGGCAATGGTTAAGAAAGTCGCTGATTATTTTCCAGTTTGTAATTTCTGTTTTCCTGATCGTTTCCACATTCATTATTCAGCAGCAATTATATTATATCCAGCATAAAAAACTGGGTTACGACCGGGAGCATGTTTTGATATTGCCTGTTAGTTATGGTCCTAAAAATATTGATTTAATTAAGACTGAATTTAAGCAGAACGCAGATGTAAAAAACGTTTCACTTTGCTACAATACGCCGGTAAGTATTTTGGGCGGTTATAACATGTGCAAGCCTGAAATGCCCGAAAATGCACAGATAGCCGTAACTGCCAACCCTGTTGATGATGAGTTTATACCTGCGGCAGGTTTACAGTTAATTGCCGGGGAAAACCTTACAAAACAGGATTTAAAAGATGTGTCGGATGAAGATGAGGACGCGCAGCCAGTCTTTCATTTCATAATAAATGAATCAGCTGCAAAGCAGTTAGGCTGGACGCCGCAGGAAGCTGTTGGCAAAAAAATGTTTCTCGACAAATCGAGGCCGGGTTATGTGAGAGGCGTGGTAAAGGATTTTAATTTTCAATCGTTGCGTAACCCTATTAAACCAGTGGTGCTTTTTCCAAGCCCTTATGGCAATAATTTAATGGTAAAAATAACCGGCAACCACATTCCGCAAACTGTTTCGTTTTTACAGGAAAAATGGAAAACGCTTGTGCCCGACAGGCCTTTTGAATACAGGTTTTTAGATGATGATTACAACAAGCTTTATCAGAATGAATTAAGGCTTGGAAAGATCATGAATATCTTTGCATCCATAGCCATTATACTTGCCTGCATTGGCCTGTTTGGATTGTCTGCTTATTCTGCACAGCAGCGCGTTAAGGAAATTGGAGTGCGTAAAGTGCTTGGCGCAACGGTAAGCAATATTGTTTTTGTGTTATCGAGAGATTTTATAAAGCTTGCATTCATCGCTGCATTGATCGCTTTTCCTATTGCATGGTGGGCTATGCATAGCTGGCTGCAGAGTTATGAATACCGCATCAGCATTGAATGGTGGGTATTTGTTGTTACGGCGCTGGCAACATTATTAATAGCATTGATAACGGTAAGTTTCCAGGCTGTAAAGGCAGCGTTGAGTAACCCGGTTAAGAATTTAAGAACGGAATAGATGCGAACAATCATGTGCCCGCTTTTGAATAAAGCACTGGTTAAACCGGCAGCTTAAATTTTTTCTTTGCGTAGGCTAAAATAGCTCGTAAAGTTCTGAAAATTAGAAAGCCCATTATCAGGCCACCTATGCATCCGCCGGCAGCACCAATCCACAACGCATCTTGGAGTGATAGATTTAGAGTGAATATTTTTACACACAGCCATAATCCGGCGGTCCCTAAAAGGATTCCAGTAAGAGAGCCCGTTATTATCATCAGGGCTTTAAAACCTGCTGCAAATGACTTTTTATACAATCCTACCAGGAATGAAGACGAGAGAATGCCTGCGCTTATCATCAAAAAAATAAATAGAATTACAGCAATGGCAGTAATAGCGCCTATAAAAGCCGCTATAGAAATCGCGGTAAAAAAGGCAAATGCAAAAGTGAGCAGGAAAAGGTTGAATTCATCATCAGGTTCATTGGCTTCATAATTTTTAATGCTTGTTGTATCTGCCTGAACAGGCTTTATGGAATCATTTTGAGCCAGGAGATTACCAGGCACAAAAAAAATGTATAAATAAAAAAATAATAATAGTAAAAGCTTCTTCATTAACTACATTGATATATTTTATCTTTAAACGCTTATGTACAATGCTCCATATTTCAAGGCGGAAAACCATAAAGATATAACTGATTTTATGCACGCACACCCGTTTATTATTTTGTGCGGTTGCAATAAAAATAATCAGCCCGCTGCCACACATGTTCCTGTATTAATAGAAGAAAGAGATGACAAAATATTTTTGCAGGCGCATGTAATGCGTAAGCAGAAACATACGCAGGCTTTTGAAGAAAACCCCAATGTGCTTGCTATATTTTCAGGCGCTCATAGTTATGTAAGCGCAAGCTGGTATGAAAAGAAAGATGTTGCCAGCACCTGGAATTACCAGGCTGTACATGCCGGTGGAATCTTGCATTGGAAGGATGATAATTTTCTTTATTCGCTGCTTGAAAAGCTTACCGCAAATTTTGAAGCCAGCCCGCATTCACCTGCGCTGGTTGGAAAGATAGATGAAGGATATATGCATACCATGATGAAAGCCATCGTGGCTTTTGAAATAGAGATAACATCATTTGAGCACATATTTAAATTGAGCCAGAACCGCGATGAAAAAAGTTATGAAAATATAATTGGACGTTTAAGCGATGGCGATGCTGATGCAAAAGCAATTGCTGAAAGAATGAAAGAAAATAAAGCCAATGTTTTCAGAAAATAATATCAACAACAGTAATCATGCCCTGTAATATTTACACATATACCAGCAGTGCAATCAATCATCAATAAAAATTAATTTTGCTTTAATGAACCGCTCTCAGCTCATCGAACAAGTCAAAGTAAAACAATCTTATTTGTGTGTTGGTCTCGATACTGATGTTGCAAAAATCCCCAGGCATCTCCAATCGCAGCCGGAGGCCGTATTGCAATTCAATAAAGCCATTATTAATGCTACAAAAGACTATTGCGTTGCCTATAAAATAAATACCGCCTTTTATGAAGTGTATGGCCTGAAAGGCTGGGAAATACTGGAAGAAACGCTGGCGTATATTCCATCCACACATTTCACCATAGCTGATGCAAAGCGTGGTGATATTGGCAATACCTCTTCCCAGTACGCCAGAACTTTTTTTGAAACGTACAGGTTTGATGCGGTAACCGTTGCGCCTTATATGGGTGAAGACAGCATCCGGCCTTTTCTTGACTATAAAGATAAATTCACCATTGTACTTGGCCTTACTTCCAACAAAGGTGCCAGCGATTTTGAGTATCTTAAAACCAATGCAGGCAATTATTTTTATGAAGAGGTGATCAGCAAAGTTTCAACCTGGAGCACACAGGAGAATTTAATGTTTGTAGTGGGTGCCACGCAGGCAAAAGAACTGGAAAAAATACGTAAGATTATTCCTGGTAATTTTTTGCTGATACCCGGCGTTGGCGCACAGGGCGGCAGCCTGGAAGATGTAAGTAAATATGGAATGAATAAAGACTGCGGATTGCTTGTAAATGTTGGCCGTTCAATTCTCTATGCTTCAGTGCAGGAAGATTTTGCTGAGGCCGCCGCTATTGTTTCCAAAGAATACCAGCAGCAAATGGCCCGTTACCTGAAAACATATTTGCCGGTTTAAATATATTAACCTGGTCACATTAATCTATTGTACAACAATAACAGGTCGTTTTCCTGTTGCAATTCATACATCAAAATCATCAATTCATAACAACTGCATGGCAATTTGTGTTACCGCCGGCAACGGCGTAATATAAAAGATGGTAATTTGTATAAATGAAACCGGGCAAGATAATTTTCCCGCACACGGAGAAGGTATATAGCGAGGTTCCATGATACCATTGAAAAATCAAATTTGTGCGAATGAAAATCACACTGCCTTATTATACCAGCAAAGACTACGTAATTATGACGTGGACAATGCTGCCGTTTGTGGTAGTATTAAACATTCTCATTTTTGGTAAGCAGTATTTTAGTGGTGTTGGCATTTTTTTTCTTGCAACGCTTATTTCAAGCTGCGTAATGTGTATAGATTTTATTATATGCGGCAGCATTGCAGTGATGCTCAAGCGAAGGCTTCCGCTTGATGTGCAGGTTAAAAAAAGGCTTGCTATCATGATAGTTGTTTTTATTATTATTTCAGGCCTGGTTCTTTATGCACTTTTTTCCGGTTATGAGCTTATTCATTTTTATGGATACAGGTTTAACCAAAGCGGTTTTACCCTGGCTTATATATGTATGGGCATTTTAAATATTTTTCTTACGCTTTTGCACGAAGGTGTGGCCAGGTTTGAAAAATGGAGGGCCAGCATTCTCGAAACAGAGACCTTAAAAAAAACAGTAAAACAGGGCCAGCTCTTGGGCCTGAAAAGCCAGGTGAACCCACATTTTTTGTTTAACTGCCTTAACTCTTTATCAAGCCTTATTAATGAACAGGGCAATGATGCTGAAGTTTTTTTAAACGAGATGACGAAAGTATATCGTTATATGCTGCGCAACGATGAAGACCTGCTTGTATCGCTTAAAAAAGAATTGGGTTTTATTGAATCGTATTACGTGTTGTTAAAAGCAAGGTACGGCGATGGTATAGCCGTATCCATACATGTAACTGAAGAAGCCGAAAATTGTTTACTGCCGCCACTGAGCCTTCAGGCCATATTTGAAAATGCACTCAGCCGGAATATTATTCAGAAAACATCACCTTTAAAAATAACCATATGGGCAAATGATAACAGGCAGCTTATCATTAAAAATAATATCCAGCTTAGAACGGTAACGAATGCATTTGATTATGAGTCAGGGCTGGATAACCTGGTAAGTAAATACAGGCTGCTTAACCAGGGCGATTTGATTATTGCTGATACGGCGAATGAACGCATTATTCAATTGCCTTTAATTAACAGTGAAGCGGAGGTGATGGCATGAGTATTTATGCACCAACACGAAGGGAATGGAGAAGTTTTTTTATACTCATGCCGGTAATTGATATAATTACGCTTTACATAATGTATGGCGAAAGTATATGGGTGCGATACGATGCATTCGCAGTTGTTTTCTGTATTAATTTTTTAATAGGAACGGCAACTTTTTGGCTGAATGTAATTGTGATGCATGAGATTCAGTTGGCGTTGCCCGATTTGAAACAAACCATTAAGCGGGTTGCATTTATTGTAGGCGCACACATTATTATAGCCATAGCTGTTTATACACTTGTGTTTAATGTGTATGATGCTTTTTCACTGTTTGGATTTAAGAAAGATTTGCAGCAGCTAAACCTGTCTATATGGATTGTAATTGCGCTGGTGATGCTTTCGGATACGTTATGGGAATCAGATTTTATTTATAAAAAATATAAAGAAAGCATTATTGAAAAAGAGGAAATGCAGCAGGTAAATATTCAGCAGGAGTTTGATGCATTGAAAAGCCAGGTGAATCCGCATTTCCTTTTTAATTGTTTCAACACTTTATCATCTTTAATTAATGAAGACAGGTTGCAGGCCGAAGTTTTTTTGAATGAACTGAGCAAAGTTTACCGTTATTTATTACGTAATAATGAAAACAGCCTGTCAACATTAAAAGATGAGCTGAGTTTTATTCAGTCGTTCTATAATCTTTTAAAAACAAGGCATGCCGATGCCATTGAATTGCAGGTAGAGGTTGACCGGAAATACTATAATTATTTACTGCCTTCGCTGAGCCTGCAGCTGCTGGTGGAAAATGCAGTGAAGCACAATATTGTATCAAGAAGCCAGCCATTACTCATAAATATTTTTAGCACCGAAGGCAACCGCCTGGCTGTTCATAATAACCTTCAACCCAAGAAAATAAAAATGCCTTCCAATAAAATAGGATTATCAAATATCAGGTCGAAATATGAGCTGTTAAATATCAGCGGTTATGAAGTGTTGCACGACGGGAAAAATTTTACGGTGGTATTGCCATTGATATGGAATAATACAGGCGATATGAAATTTAGTTTTATAAACAGAAGCAGTAAAACAAATATTGATTAACCATAAAATAAATAACATGAAAATATTGATAGTTGAAGATGAGGAACTTGCCGTTAAAAAATTAAAGAAAACATTAAGCGATGTAGATGATGGCGCGGAAGTTGTTGGCATTGCCGACAGCATAAACGGTACAGTTGAATGGCTGCAAAATAACCCTGCGCCCGACCTTATTTTAATGGATATTGAATTGAGCGATGGCCAAAGCTTTGAAATATTCAGCCGCGCAGAAGTGAGAAGCGCAGTTGTATTTACAACTTCATATGATGAATATGCATTAAAAGCCTTTAAAGTAAACAGTATAGATTACCTGCTGAAACCTATACAGAAAGAAGACCTTGCATCTGCATTAAAAAAATACAGGCAGATGAAGCAACTGTATAAAGATGACGATACAAAGCCAGCTTTAAGCGTGGATGCATTGGTAAAAGAATTGCAGCAAAAGCTACAGCCGAAAGAATACCGGAAAAGATTTTTGGTAAAGCATGGCCAAAAGCTTGTTTCAATTGATGTGGATGAGATCGCTTACTTTTTCAGCGACGGCAGGCTGAACTTTTTTAAAACAGATGACAACCGCAAATTTGTGGTGGACTATACAATGGACGAACTGGAAGATATGCTCGACCCCCAACAATTCTTTCGCATAAGCCGCGCCTTTTATGTTGCTGTAAAAAGTATAAGCCAGATACACGATTACTTTGGCAACCGTTTATTGCTTCAGTTAAAACCCGCTGTTGATAAAGAAGCTATCGTAAGCCGCGAAAAGGTTTCGGATTTTAAAAGATGGATGGGAAAATAATCAATCAATATTGGTTCAGCTAAGAATACTCAATTTTCAATACACTAGTTAATATTATAAACGTATTGGCTCAACAATCAATAATGATAAATACCAGTCAATTGTTATCCTTTATCAAGTGTAAAACCAATGGTCGTTCCCACATCTTCTTTGCTGCGCACATGAATGCTTTTGTCATGCGCTTCAATAATATGTTTGCATATAGCAAGGCCTAATCCGGTACCACCGGCATTACGGCTGCGGCCTGTATCCGTTCTGTAAAAGCGTTCAAAAATTCTTGATAAATGTTGTTCGGCTATACCAATGCCATCGTCTGAAATTTCAATCAATACATGCTGTTCATCGGTGTTATAAATGCCGGCCGTAACATGCCCGTCAGTCTTTCCGTATTTAATGGCATTATCAACAAGGTTAATTAAAACACGAACAATTTTTTCTTTATCGGCAAATACATCAACCGGCTGCTCACATCCTTTTTTAATACTGCAATGAATATTTTTTTCACCGGCTTTTCTTGAAAGCGTTTCAAACGCTTCGCGTATAATTTCCTGTATAATAAATTTCTTTTTATGCAATAACTGTTCGCCGCTTTCGAGTTTTGTTATTTCGTCAAGATCATGCATCAGGTCAACCATACGGCTTACATTCCGGGAAGTGTTTTCAAGAAATCTTTTGGTTACAGAAAGGTTTTCCAATGCGCCGTTGAGCAGGGTATCAACATAACCCTGTATGGCAAATATTGGCGTTTTTATTTCGTGCGCAAGATTTTGTAAGAATTCACGGCGGTAACGTTCATTGTTTTTAAGATCATCTATTACTGCAGCCTGCTGTTCCGCCCATTTTTCAACATCGCTGTTTACCTCTTCAATACTTTTTTTAGGCAGGATATATTTCTGATAAATCTCTTCCCGTTTATTGGCTTTTGTTTGATAGATGTATTTGTAAATAACTTTTATTTTCCTGTAAATGAATTCATTTAAAACAAAGCGGATAAGAAAGAACGAAAGTATAAATATAATTACCAGTGCAATAAGGGCATTTATCCATTTAAAACTGATGATGTAAAAAGCAACGCCTACCGGAACTGATAAACATAAAGCCGTGAAAAAAGAAAGATTATCCGGCGAAATATTTTTGGTATTAAACATGCATTATCACCTTTTCTTTTTCAAAAGTACACATTGGTAACAAGCCTCAGGCGGGGATATTATATTTTGCTCAGGCTGGATTCCGGCTCGTATTCAAATTTATAACCCACCCCTTTAATTGTGCTGATACAGTTCACGCCAAGCTTCTGGCGTATTTTTCTTATGTGCACATCAATGGTTCTGTCGCCCACAATTACGTCATTGCCCCACACCTGTTCCAGTATTTCATTGCGAAGGAAAACCCTTCCCGGTTTGGTTGCCAGCAGGTGCAGTAATTCAAATTCTTTTTTAGCGAGTATTACAGAAACGCCGTTTACAGCAACCGTATATTTTGTGGCATCAACGGTAATGTTGCCTGCGGTTATAATATTGTTTTCTTCTGTTTGTGTTCTCCTGAATAAAGCGCTTACCCTGCTCAATAAAATTTTAGGGCTTACGGGTTTGGTTATAAAATCATCAGCGCCTGAATCAAGCCCTTTAATATGTGAGCCTTCGTCGCTTAATGCCGTTAACAAAATTATAGGAGACTCTTTAAATTTCGGTTGTGAACGCAATGCCCTGCAAACTTCAATTCCATTTTTATAAGGCATCATGATATCCAGTATAAACAAATCAGGATTTACCAGCTTTGCTTTTTCCAATGCGTCATTTCCGTCCTTTGCCGCATAAACAGTGTAGCCTTCTTTTGTGAGATTATAAGAGATTATTTCAAGAATATCCGGCTCGTCATCGGCTATTAAAATAATTCTGTCTTTCGGGTCCATTAACACAAAGTTTACACAAAAATAACCTGCACTTTCACAATCTGACGCATTTACATTATTATCTTATTGTTAAGGGTATGGCATAATATTAGCCATAAATTTGCATAATTCACTTTAATAAATACGGCTGTTTAAGGGATATGAAAATGAATATGATTAAACTGAAAAAAACTTACCTGCTTTTAGTTTTCGTTTTTGGATTGTCGGGTTTTGCGGTTGCACAATCTGCTGCCAGGCCAGATATTCCGCTGGTACGTGTTTATTTTCATGAGAAGATTGACAGCACGCAAAAGCTGATAAGAAAACTGGATGGCAAGAATGATGAATTTTTTAAACCCGCAGATAATGAGGACCTGAATAACCGGCTTGACAAGGCATTAACGGAACGGGTTGATTCCATACAAGACGCAATAGAATCCAGTAAGATTACTGATAACAATGATAAAATACGCTACCTGCGCGGGCTGAATGAAGCATTGCAGCGTTTTTACATTGGGTTCAAATATCAAACGGTTAAATCGCCTGTTTTGCTGGAAGTAGTATCTGGTTATAAAAACTGCATGGTGCTGGATCAGAAGAAACAATCCATCTTCCCGGAAATAAAAAAACACAGTTATGATGCCGGCGATATATTAGTGAATGCTTATGCTTTTAATAACAATGAGGGATTGCAGGCATCGAAAGACTTTTTAACGCTGAAGGTTTGTCATGAACATCCGGATCGCATGATGACGATACTCAGCAAGAACCCAGATTTTCCATATACCGACAGTTTGATAGTTGTAGCCGCTCATACCCGGCCCGATGATTTATATACGTATGCTGCTGCCTATAACAAGTTTGCAGAACGCATTCGTAACAGCCCCGATAGCCTGGTTCAGCTTATTGTGCGTATTTCCAAAATGTCTACAGGCCGCATGTTTTTTCCTTTTCTGGACAACCTTTCAAAGAATAAAATAAGCTTTGACGAAGTTGAAACCGCGTTAAAGGATGATGAAAAATATTATTCGCTGCTTGTAAAAACTGAAATTGATTATGCTGACCGGGTGCGCCGCCGGGATACGCCGCTTTCCATAATTGCATTAAGGCGCAAACTTGCTGATAAGGCTTCGGAAGTGTATGTAAATGTTATTAATGGTTTGCATGAATCACCTGATAACATTCGTTTTCGCAAAATTGCAAATCTTTCACCGGAGGAATTGTATTATCTCGCCGTAATGACGGAAGATGTGATTTATACGAGCAGTTATACGCATGGTGTTTATCCGTTTATCTGGAAGAAAATGAAGACGGCCAAAGGCGGCGACAGCCTTTTGTTGAGCGTAAAGTTTGACTATTTCAGGAAGTGGGTTAAGATGGCTGCCAATTATAACACGCTGGATGATTTTTTAAAACGGATGGATAAGGGCAATGCCCAAATCTTGATGAAAGCTTTTGTGAACGGGCTTGAAAAATCTGCAACACTTGAAGATGCAGTGGATGTGGCCGATTCTTATGCAAGTATTGATGATAAAGCTATACAGAGCCTTGTTTTGAACCAGGTGGAAAATAACCTGCAGCAATCAAAGCAAACGGCCAATAAGAAAGCAGAAAATATTTATGATATTTTAAATACACTGTTCCTGTCTATCGATTCATCCAATCATATTGATCTTTCTGAAAAGTTAGGCATTCCGCCCATATATTTTATGCCGAATAAAGACATGCGGGATGCAAAGGGGCGGATTATAATACAGCAGTTTTTTTACGGGGATGAAGACGGAAAAACCTTCTTCCCGATGTTTATAAACAGCTTCAGAAATGCCAACTGGAAAATGCAATCCAATAACCAGTGGGTAACCATATCTTCCACCAAAGGCGTTCCTGTAACTATCTATACAAACAAACCTTTGGATGAAAAGCAGGGGCTTGATGCGCAGGCGCAGGGAGCATTAAACCAGTATTTGTATGATAATGATTTAAACCCCACAATGGTTATTCATCGCGGG
>JAEWJV010000321.1 GCA_023386395.1 Bacteroidota bacterium | reverse complement strand
GACTTGAATCACTTGACCGTTTTGTAAATAAAGAACCGTTGAGACGAATTCATGAATGTGTGTTTGGAGTATTGGCATTGGAAAGTGAAGCGGTTGACCCAAGACTTTAGCCGAAGCATTTGCAAGCACATTTGCAATTCGCACAAAGCCGACACACAAAGCTAAAATTGCAAAAGAACTTGCAAGCCACGCACCAGTGGACACACTCCGCTCTTGTCGGATACAGTGTTCCGGTGACAAACACGACAGAAGGGCGAACGTACAACATGGAGTTTTCTGCTATGCTGGCTGACTAATATGTTCTCATCTTTTGTACTGCTATCATCACCTGTCCGGGCACGACATTAAATATTCAGCTTTAGTAATTAACTTCAACATTAGTTTTGCCGTTGTGCTCCAGTTGTCGGGGCGACGGAACTTTACTCATCAAAAAATTTTATCTTGAACTTTAAATAAAAAATCAACAACAGTACGGGACGGAATGCTACTATCCGCACTTCGCCAAGCCCTGAACGTTGTAGGCAACCAGACGCAACATTCATAAAACCATAGCGGACAAAAAATCAACATGAAAGGAACAACGTTTCTTACAACAACTGCAGTTGGACTTCTGACATTTCTACTTGGCTGGTTTCTTCATGGCAAAATGAAAGTATTAATTCCAACAAAGGATTCTAAAATGACAAGCGGATTTATTGACACAGTTTCACATGGCGACAGAGTTAAGAGCAATAATTTTGCTTACACTCTTTCAGGGCATTTTATATTAAAGGAATCAAATTGCGCCGGTTTTAATTTTATTAATAAAGATGTAGTTCTTTGGACTAACGAAATTGCTTGCAATGACCCAGACACATTAAAACTTCGTTGGTTGAGCGACTCGACATTTATGACAAGAAGCACGTTACGAATGAACAGCGATTGTCCTCCAAGAGTTGACATTTACAAAGTAATTTCGTTTGACAGAAAACATTTGATCTTGAATTCCGTGTGGACAGGTTGGAATGAGAATAAAGATGAGACTTTGGAATTTGAAAGGCAGTCAAACTAAATGAATGGCTGCCTACAACAATGGGTCACTGTTGCACAACCTTAATTTTAAAAAAGGTTATAAAAGGCGGCGCTATAAAGCCATTTGAGATTGATTTTCTTTTGAAGAATTTAAGCATTTAGTTTTTGATTCAATAAAACAAGCGGGAGATTCTTTTGAATTTAAAAATCTCTGCAGCATGGTAGGGGCTAATGATATTTGGTATTAGGAGTTTTACTGTCTGATTTTAATTACAATTTTTAATTATTGTAAAGGTAAAGTGAAGGTAAAAAAATAAAAGAGTATAAATTGGGCTATCCTATTGCAGCAAGCTGGGCCCCCTAGTTCAAATATGTGTTTTAAAAAAAGGTCGCTGACAAGAAAAGGGGAGCAAGCAAGCTGGAAATAGAGATTATTATTATGTTGATGTTGTAAGAAGTCTCGTTAGTTATGAAATCCAAGCAAAGAAATTTTTTTATTACTCCGGGCGATAAGCACAAGATAGATTCTTTTCTTAAAGCTAACAATTGCCTTACTATTAGAACTAATGTTAAGGCTCCAAAAATTGATTCTGATATTTCTTTTGAGAAGGAGAACATTTTTCAATTTTTTTTATCAAAAGAGGAATTTATAAAAGGGATTTTTTTCAAGCAAGTTGAAAATAGAGATTACTACTATCTTGATGTTGTAAGAAGCCTCGTCATAGAATTTGACGTTGGTGGATTTTATCCATATAGCAACAAGGAGTTACATCGCGGTAGATTTTACTGTGTCACATCCTTTTATAAGGAAGGAGCTATTATAGATAAAGATGTCGAATTTATAAAATGGATGAATGGAGTCTTTAAACTATTTCAAAAAGAGTTTCTTGTTAGAAAAAGTGAATATATGGGTTATTATTTTTCTGACAATGCAATAAAATGGGTTAAAGAAAATAATGCCCGAATTATTGAAGGTGGTTTAAAGCTGCTTGCAGGGGCTAAGATAAATGCATAATGGAGTCTATATTTTACATCTTTATACTATTACTTTGCAGAATAGTTCTTAATCATTTTTTCAAATTGAGATAACTTATGAGACTAAAAAATGGTGGTATATAAATAGTTTGTTTTCAAATTATTATACAGGTGCTGTTAGTCCTGTCCTCCCGACTTTTTAGCATTTCAAATCGCATCAATCCTTGTAAGATCAATTGATTTACAAGGATTTTTTATTTTCTTCCTGTCAAATCATTTCAGAAAAAGGCAATATTCAGGTGAGTAAATCGGTGAGTCAACTCAGGCACGTGCTTTGATACTCCCAAAAGCCCACAATTCATTGTTATCCATACAATTGTGTCATTCTTTTTTGATGGTTTTTGAGTGGGTTCGATATTGGGCACCAGGCTTTTTTTTGATGGAGATATTAAGGTCTTTCTCTGCAATATCAATCATGGTATTCAGTGCTTCTGTGCGCAGTTTCTCCCATTCCAGTTGTTTTTCCAATGCAGCTATCTTTTGCTGCAGTACTTCTGCTGATTGTTGCTCTTCTATGTTTAACTTCTTGCGCTTATTGGTCATGCTATAAACGGAGTATTTCTCTTGTTTTTCTGTGAGCGGCAAGTTATGAATGCCCTGGTGAATCATTACCCATTTACAAATGGTTGTACGACTGATGCCATACTTTTCGGCAAACTTTCTAAAGCCACCTCCTTGTATTAAATACTCCTGAATGATCTGCTCTTTAAAGTCCATAAATAAGTTGTTTCTTACTTAACCTATTTCAGGACGAGACATTTAAAAGATCAGATATGAAACGGTATTCTTGCGTTCCTCAATAATTATCATGCAGTTAAACTTAGATCAGTGGCGACTTAGTTTGTGATACCGAGCCGCTCCTCCTGCGGGGGCAATAAAATTGAATGAAACCGTCATGTAAACTGACCTGTTTAGTAAAATCAACTAACCTTCTTTAGTTCAACTTTGCGTTATTCCTAATTAAATAATTTTATCACAAAAAATAGTCAATTATGCCGTTCGTAAATGTAAAACTTGTAGAAGGCGTCTTTTCTAGTGAAGAAAAGCATGCACTCGCTGCTGCGCTAACAGACGTCATGGTCAAATTTGAACGCTCAGAAGCATTTCGGGAAACAGTTTGGGTCTTGATTGAAGAACTCCACCCTGATGGTTGGCATATCGGTGGTCGTGCCTGGGCAGGGCCTCAATCCCTGGAAGAAACACTGACACGCCAAAAAGCGATCATTGAAAGTGTGAAGGATCACCCCAAAACTCGTAAAGAGTGGGCAGCCGCAGCCCCGGTAAAAGATTCAGTTAGTTAAATCAAATCTAGGCAGTTTCAACAACTTGAAGTAGTATGAAACGCAAAGAAAGGAAGACTCTTTATTCGCCAAAAACGAAGCTATTTTGCTACTGACACAAAAGAATAATCTACAACGCGCAAATCTCAAACAATCGAATCTTATAAAGAATATTATTGGCGGGCGTAGTTGTGGCACTTCTTTACCGGCAATACAGATTAAAACAACAAAGTAGCAGGATCATTTCTAATAAAAACGATCGACTTCAGCAGTTGGTGAGTGAAAAAGAATCGTTTCATAACCTCAAAGAGACCGGCCAGATCAAAGACCAGATCACACTCAAGCTCAGCATTTCCCCAGTAGAATTAGACGTACTCAAGCGGTACTTACC
>JAEWJV010000296.1 GCA_023386395.1 Bacteroidota bacterium | reverse complement strand
GGTGATGATGGCGAGGAATGGAAAGCTTCATTCAAGCAGCAATAACAGTAGCATTTTTTAATGCTAAATAAAGCTTGCATAAAAGGAGCTTTATTTTTTCTATACTGATTTATTTGTGTGCAACTGTATTAAAGGGTATTTACATGGCAATTAAATTTTTTTTAGGATATATAGGGGTATTTCTTGCGTTTGCAATTACGTTATTGGTACTGGTCAAACCTTTTTCTGAAACGTTTGCTGCCAGTGGAAAAAGGCCAACTATATACAGCATAGTCTCTTCCATTATCGTTTCGCTTGTTGCTTATATTTCAAAATTTGTAAGTGATCACAGCTTTGCGGTTTACTGGATTATTGCAGCCATATTTTTGATATTCGGCGCTATACATGTTGCCATTGTTCATAAAAAATATTTTCATGCTTATAACGAAGGCAGCAGCAGTAAAATAATACTGGCTGAGATAATGTTTGGATTTTCGGTAATATTCTTTGTGGTGGTTATTTTTTCATCGCTGCAATATTTTCTTTCAAACGATAAGCAGTATCTTTTTTACCCCATGCTTTTAAGCTGCCTTGCTTTTTTTATTCCAATGCTGGTGTATCATACGTTTAATGCTGCATTCAATATTCCGGCGGCCAGGTTTGTAACATGGAGCTATCCTTTAACTTCTCAAATAGAATTGCCTGATGAAGACCCGAGGGAAAGATTGTATGTAATAGGTTTCGAAATTGCAAAGAAAAACAGTGACGCCGGCCACTCTTATTTCAGGGCGAAAGCGCCCGAAGGCATGAAACTTGGCGAACTCTATTATCATTTTATAAACGATTATAATGAACTGCAAAGCGAAACACCTATTGAGTTTGCAACAAAAGATTACGATGCCTATCAATGGTGGTTTCGCAGGAAACCAAAATGGTACCAGCGCCAGCGCATATTAAATCCTGAAATAACAATAAGGGAAAACGGTATTAAGGAAAATACAGTAATTATTTGCGAACGCATAGAAAACATGATATAATGAGAGACCGTATTAAATATCTGCCCGTCAATTGGATTGACGGCATGAAGATTAATAAAAGCCACTTTATTGCACAGGACGATGCCTGGCGTGATGCATTGAATGATGTGGCTGCCCTCAATGTTTCTCATTTGAGGTTTGGCGTCATCCCCTCATCTGCTGCAGGTGAAGACAACTTCAATGTAAAAATATCTGTTGATAATCAAAACACCATCAGAGTTGCTGTTTTAGCATGCCAGGCCGTAACGCCTGGTGGTATAAGAATTAATTTGCCGGCAACAGGCAATTTTGAAAATATCAATAACGATCTGGATGCTGCACCGTCAACAACATTCAGTTTTGCAGAAGCAAAGTCTGAAAGTATATGGTGGGTAGTGTTAATTATAAATCCTTATCAGAAAAAACCTACAGGAACACCCGATGTTGCTGAAAACCCTCCAAGATATCCTTTTGTATTGCCAGCTTATTCGGTTGAAATTATAAGCGACAGCCAATACAGCCAGTTTGCCTATCATCCTTTTGCATTAACTGTAGGTAAAATTTTAGCTGAAGGAAATGATGTAAGGGTTGACGGTGATTATATTCCCCCCTGTTATTCCACTGAAGCGCTCGATGATCTTGTAAGCCTGCATGGCGAACTTGACAACTTCTTTTCAATGCTTGAAATGCGCTGCTCGCAGATTGTGCAAAAGATATACAGGAAAAACCAGCAAAACGAATTATCGGAATTAGTACTGTTTTTATGCGACAGGCTTATCATATTTCTCAGCGATAATATAACCAAAACAAGATGGACAACATTATATGAATCGCCGGCCCAATTATTTGCAGGCATTGTAAGCCTTGCCCGTTTAATGAAGAATGTGATTGATTTACGCATAGGCTCCGGTAAAGAAGAGATGATGAATTATATAAGTGAATGGTGTGGATTAAAGCAGGGCGAACTGGAAAATATGCTTACCGGCCTTGCTGCCATACGCTATAATAATAACGACATAAATAATAACATTCAGAAAATAACCCAATTTATAAAAGTAGTTACTGCTTTATTTGAAACGCTTCATAAGCTTGAATTTATAGGCAAGAAAAAAGACTCGGGAATTTTTGTAAAAGAAGAACAGAACGGCTTCCAGGAGCTGCAGCCAAATAAAGCAAGAAGACGTTTTTTCGGATAAGTATAATTTCATTATAAACATATTGATCTATGAAACCAGTTAACCAGCCTGAAAGGCGCAAAGCCTTTTTAAACTTCCTGATATTTTTTATAATAACAATAGCAGTTATAGTTGTAACGGTATTTTTTAGTACGCAGGTGCCTTTTGAAGAAAACAGGAAAATGAAGGAGGAGATAACAGCATATCAGAAAGAACAAAAATTCATGGCGCAGTTTTCAGGCAAGCTTACCGATCTGCAAACATTGATTGATACACTCCAGGCTCCCAGTGTTCAAACAGATCTTATTGACAACCGCATAACATTGGCCATGAGCGACCTGCAGGCATTCAAAGAAAAAGCAATGCCGGGCAATGATAATATTTATGCAAAGATGATAGACGCTTTGTATAAGCTGAAAAGCGCCAATTCCAGCCTTGTGAATTTAAGGTCACAATCGCCCGACATCGGCAAACTGCAGTCGGAGCAGGCTAATTTAATGCAAAGAATAAACAGCGCCAATGCTTATATCGCGCAGTTATCAAGCCAGGTAGGTATGAAGCCACCTTATCAATCTTATTAGCAATAAGCGTGTTGAATGATTTATGAAAAATCCCACTTCCATATTTACAAAATCAAGACTGGGCCTCGACAACAGCGTGTGGTTAACCATGCTGGTAGTGTTTGTTTGCTCTGCATCTTTTTTAAGTTTTAAACTGGCAACGCATGTTAATTGCTCTGCGTTTGAAATTGCTACATCCGGCTTAAGACAGCAAACGAATAATGTATTTTATGTGGGGGAATCCATTACTTTTTCTGTTCCGGCAACATCGGCAGATAAATTACGCTGGAACTTTGGTGATGGTGCCCGCGAACAAACAGGCAAACCTGTAATGCAGCATAGTTTTTTAAAAGAAGGCGATTTTACGGTTTCGTGCATACAGAATGATAAGTGCCTGCAAACTGTTGCAATCAGCATAATTTCCAGGCCTGCCAGGCGGAAAGATTCGGCGCAGTTTGGGGCAATTCCCATAATTGGTGCAGATACTGTAACGGCAGGATTATCGGCGCATTTTAGCACATTAATCAAAGCGAGCTATAGCTACCAGTGGAACTTGTCAGGCTCGCCTGATGTGAAAACCACTTCCGGCGTTGATTTTAATTTTTATAAAGATGGCGTGCAAATGATAACGCTAACCATAGATGGCAACAAACGATATACAAAAACCGTCGTGGTACTGCCTAAAAAATCTGCAGGCAATAATGCAACAGGAGAAATGGAATCTTTGCCGGCACGGTCAATACAGATTCCGCCCGCTGTTAATTCCATTTACCCAACCAGCGGTGGGCCCGGTACAAACGTAACCATTATGGGCAGCTTTTTTAATGGAACGAAGTCGGTGAGCTTTGGCGGTATTGAAGCAAAATCATTTCAAATAGTTTCGCCAACAGAAATTACAGCCATTGTTGGCGAAGGCAGCCAGACCGGGCCTGTTACGGTAACGACAGAAAACGGCCCGTCGCCTGCTTCTTCACCACAGTTTACTTACATCGCTTCTAACGGAGTAGCGGACGCTAACGCACCAAACCAGGCTGATAACGCTACGCGGAAAAGCCTGACTGATGCAAATTTGAAAACATTGCTTACGAAGGTAGCTAAGGGAGACCCGAATGTAACGGTTCAGAAAGTTGCCCAGTCTTTTTGCGGCGGCGAAGGAACATTGGTTAAAGCCAATTCTGAGAAAAAGGCAATTACTTTATCGGAGCTTTGCAAACGCCTGCAATCAGCAAAAGATGTTACAGTAGAATCAGCGAAAATTATTCATGATCCTAATAATCCTAATTGCGAAACAAACATACTGGTAACTTACAGCCAGCCAAGAAAGATATTGGGAATAAAGCTTGGTAAGAAGCGCAATTAATATAAGAGGCCTGTTGTTGCAGGCCTCTTATATTAAAACAAGGTATCAATCTTCAATAATAAATAACAATATTATCTTCCACCCATTGAATTGGATAATTTATATTCCTTGGGATGTGCGGCGCCTAATAAATTCGTTACAAAATAATCCCAGCGGCGGCGCATCATATAATAAGAATATGGCCCGTAGCCGTGACGGCTATTGGGGAAGATGATAAGATCATAATCTTTGTTTGCCTTCTCCAGCGCTTCAACCACCAGCAGTGTATTATATGGAGGAACATTATCATCCAGCATGCCATGCGCCAACAACAATTTTCCTTTAAGATTACCTGCATAAACCTGGTTGGCCTGTGCTTCATAATTATCCTTTCCTGAAGCATCTTTTACAAGCAGGCCGATATATCTCTCGCCCCAGTCATCTTCATAATTGCGGTTATCGTGATTACCCGATTCTGAAATGCCCACTTTAAAAAAGTCAGGAAATTTAAACATGGCGCAGGCTGTGGCAAAACCGCCGCCGGAGTGGCCCCAGATACCTACACGGTTTGTATCAATATAAGCATAGCGTGCAGCCAGTTGCCTTACGCTGGTAATCTGGTCGGGCAAAGTATTTTCGGCCATGAAGCCGTAACTCATATCATGATAAGATTTGGAACGCAGCGGGTTGGACGTTCCTTCAATGGCAACCACTACGAAACCCAGTTCGGCCAGCGATTGGTTATCGCCCCTGGCAGGAGAGAAGCCCCAATTATCACCGATGCTTCCACCTTGCGGGCCGGGATAGATATATACGACAACAGGATATTTTTTGGAGGGATCAAGATTAGACGGCGTAAATACCAGCCCATAAATATTGGTAGTGTCATCATGCGCTTTTAAGGTTATAGGTTTTGGTGGCTGCCAGCCAATTGCTTTTAGCGGGCTGATATCTGTTTTTTCCAGTGTTGTAATAACCTTTCCGTTTGCATTACTCAACACGACTGTATTGGGAACGTCAGGCTGTGAATAATCATCAATAAAATAATTCTTTAAAGGTGATAAGGTAATCCTGTGATGGCCTGTTTCCGGCGTAAGTGACACCATTTTCTTTCCATCAAAACCAATTTTATAAAAATGCGTGAAATAAGGATTGGCAGTGTCGAGCCCGTTGGCAAGAAAATAAATCGCCCTGTTTTTTTCATCGACATGCAGCATTTGCGTAACCACCCAATCGCCTTTTGTAATTTGATTTTTGAGCTTGCCTGTTGTTGCATCATACAGGTATAAATGGCCCCAGTTATCACGTTCTGAAAACCAGATGATCTCTTTTGTGCCTGGTAAATATTTCCAGTTAATAGAACCCCAGCCCGATTCATATTGCGTGGGTACCTTTTCTTCGAACACTTCGCGTACAGCGCCGGTGTTGGCATCCGCTATACGCACCTTTTCAATTTTATGATCTCTTGAAGTAGAAACAAAAGCAAACTGAGAACCATCATCGCTCCAGCTTATATCATCAAATGTGCCACTGCTTGAAATATCATCACTCAAAGTGGCACGGTGCGGATCAGGTGGAATCTGAAGGCGGATCACTTTAGGATTTTCAACATCAATCACCACCCTTTCAATCATGATAATATTAGTATCGCCCGGCAGTGGGTATTTCCAATGCTGCAATATGGGATGCCCAACATTAGTAGTAGCGAGATACATATCACCAGCCTTGCGCTCATCCTGCTGAAAAGTGGCAATTTTTTTAGAATCGGGCGACCATCTTACAATGGCATTATCAGAATGCGTCCAGCCGGCATTGTCGGTTGCATAACCGTAATATTCAACGCCATCTGTTGTAAGCTGTGTAAGCTGGTTGGTGACAACATCCCTTACCCACAAATTATAGTCTTTTATAAATACTGCTTTTTTACCATCAGGAGAAAGTACTTCTTTACCATGGGAGCCGTATGTATTGCTGCCAAGGCCTCCAGGCTTATCAGTTAAGCTGGTGCGTGTTCCTTTGGCAGCATCAACCATAACGTAACCGACGCCCTGTGCTGTGCGGGTTTGATAAGCATATTGGTTGTCGTTTATCCATTTGCCATAACTCACACTGTTATAGATATATGGCGTAAGATGGGCAGATAACATTTTTTCAGCACGTGCATAATCGCTTATGGTTACAGAATCTTTTTGCGCAAAACCAGCACCGGATACACATGCAGCAAGCAGGAGCAAGGAAATTTTTCTCATGTTGAAACATTCAGTTTATAATACAAAAAGTGCAAAATAAGTTTTTAGCATGAGAGACAGAAGGGTTTGTTATGCGCTTATTATTCAGCCCACATTATGCAATGGATAGCGCATCAGTTTTTCGTGCTGCTGATTTTGCTTTGCTCAGTTGAATGTATAGCTATAGAGATTGCTGCTGTTCGCTAAGAAGACTATATGTCTACATGTATAAAGTTATGCTGCAGCAGGCGGCTGCTTTAATGCTATATGCCTGAACAGGAGGCCGCAAATAACATAGAGCATGGCAAAGAATGCATTCACCATAATAATCTCTGTTACAGAGCTGCCTGCATCCTCATACATTTTGGCCAGCAACTGTATGCCGGCACATATTGCCAGTGCAAAAGCTGCAAGGAACATTACATGCTTCATGCCTTTGCTGGCAAAGCGGGAGAGGAAGGTGCCGATAATAACAATGCCCACAATGCCTGCATACATAAGGTTGGCTGTATTAGGCCCGGAGCCAATAAGCCCAACGGCGAGATTAACCCATATTAATAAAAACGTGGTGCCGACAGCAAGCGCAAAAGCAGCCCGGTACGTAAAGCTGGAAGAAGATCTTGTAACTAATACGTAAGATAATCCTGTACTGAATATCAGTAATCCCATGATAATAAAATCTGATATGCTCCAGTTTACTTCGTTTGAAAACTGCATGGCTATAAATGGTATAGCCAGTAAAAGCAGGGTTATTGCTGCTACCCAAAAAACAGGCCGGGATAAACTTTTTTGTGATTTCATTGCGACGATATTTGATCTGTTTAAAAGTACTTTGAAATACAAAGTAAAATAATAAAGAATGAAATAACAAAATTATTTTGGTTATTTCATTCCAGGTTAAACAATAATAATACAGATTCTGTGTTGTTTGTAGAGTAGTTAATGTGAATTTAGCAAAGCAAAGTTTCCAATGGCTTGCTTTAGCAATGTCTTTTAATTTTTTTTCTCTTGCCGGGCTAATGCCTCAGCTTATTTTTCCTTAACACATTTTATCTGCGCATCCCAAACAGCTATTGCCACCATGTTTACAATTTGCCTTACAGAACTTCCTAATTGCAATACATGCACTGGCTTTTTTAAGCCCAGCAATACCGGGCCTACTGCTTCTGCGCCGCCAACTGCCTGCATTAAATGATAGGCAATATTGCCGGCTGCCAGGTTAGGGAATATCAATACATTAGGCGATTCATTTACAAAATCGGAGAAAGGATAATTTTCCTTCAGCAAATCCCGGTCAAATGCAACAGCAGCCTGTATTTCGCCATCAATCACAAAGCCCGGTTTTTCTTTTTTTACCTGCTCTACCACGCTGCGCACGAGTTTAGCCTCTGGCGAAGAACTGCTTCCGAAATTGGAATAAGACAACATAGCCACACGTGGTTTGATATTAAAATTTTTGACCGCTTCTGCCGTGAGGCACGTAATATCTTTTAATTGTTCAACATTGGGATTGAAATTGAGCGTAGTGTCTGCAAAAAACAACGGGCCTTTTTTAGTAAGCATGATGTACATGCCTGCCATTCTCTTAACGCCGGATTCCATACCTATAATTTCCAGTGCAGGTTTTACGGTATCAGGATAGCGCCGCGTAAGGCCAGATATCATGGCATCGGCTTCACCCTGTGCTACCATCATGCAGCCGAAATAAGTACGTTCCCGCATTACCTGTCTTGCTTCATATAAATTAAAACCGCTGCGTTTTCTTTTCTCAAAATATATATCGCCAAATTCCATACACTTCGCATCCATTTCTTCACTCTTGGGATCAATGATCTGTACATCTTTCAAAGGCAGGTTATTCTCTTCAATTATTTTTTGTATGCGTTTTTCATTACCTAATAAAATAGGGATGGCAATACCATCATCTTTTACAACCTGCACCGCTTTCAGTATTTTAATATTTTCTGCTTCAGCAAATACCACGCGCTGCGGGTTTTGTTTTGCTTTATTAATGATAAAGCGAAGAATATTATCATCAGTGCCAAGGCGCTTATACAATTGTGTTTCGTAAGCTTCCCAATTGGTGATGGGATATTTTGCCACGCCGCTTTCTATGGCAGCTTTTGCCACAGCGGGTGAAACAGTAACAAGCAGCCGCGGATCCATAGGTTTGGGAATGATATAAGAAGGGCCGTAATGTAAATGGCTTTCGTTGTAGGCCACATTCACAATATCGGGCACAGGTTCTTTTGCGAGTGCTGCCAATGCTTTCACGGCCGCCAGTTTCATAGCTTCATTAATAGCAGTAGCACGCACATCAAGCGCACCGCGAAAGATATAAGGAAAACCCAGCACATTATTTACCTGGTTGGGGTAATCACTCCGGCCCGTGGCCATGATCACATCAGGTCTTGCTTCAATGGCATCGTCATAGGCAATTTCAGGCGTGGGATTGGCCAATGCAAAAACAATTGGTTTTTCCGCCATTGATTTCAGCATTTCTTTACTTACTACATTTCCTTTGGAGAGGCCGATAAATACATCGCAGCCATGCATGGCTTCTTCAAGACTTTGCGGTTGCACATCCTGCGCAAAAAATTGCTTGTTTTCGTCAAGGCCGGTACGGGATTTTGTAATCAATCCCTTACTGTCGAACATATACATGTTACGTACATCAGCGCCAAGCGCAATATATATTTTGCAACAGGAGATAGCAGATGCGCCTGCGCCGCTTATTACAAACTTAACTTTTGCAATATCCTTGCCCACCAGTTCCAATGCATTCAGCAAAGCCGCACCCGATATGATGGCGGTGCCATGCTGGTCATCGTGCATAACCGGTATCTTCAATTCTTCTTTCAACCTTCTTTCAATCTCAAAACATTCAGGGGCTTTTATGTCTTCCAGGTTAATGCCGCCAAACGTGGGCTCCAGCGCTTTTACCACTTTCACAAATTCGTCTGGATTGGTAGTGTTCAGTTCTATATCAAACACATCTATATCAGCAAAGATTTTAAACAATACGCCCTTGCCTTCCATAACCGGCTTGGATGCTT
>JAEWJV010000225.1 GCA_023386395.1 Bacteroidota bacterium | reverse complement strand
TCTTTCCTCACTTGCCCCTGGTAAGTACAAGCTGAAAATCAATAGTAACGAACAGTTTATTTATATAAATGATGCGTTAAGTGCAAAACCTGTTTTTGGTGTAATTGAAATATTTAACGATAGCAGTATTGCCGCACCATATCAATTATTGAACGGGGATGTTTTAAACTCGCCGGTATATACGATCAATTTTTTAAACAGGGCTACAATATGGAAGTATATTTTGAAGAACACTTCCAAAGGGAAGATCACAATAACGCCTGCCGGGTTTGGCTTTCCGGCAACAGCATCGGATGTAATTATCTCACAATCGCCGATTCCATTGAATGAAACACCATTAAATGTAAGTCTTGCCTTAACGGTTGTTGATAACGATAATGTGAATATAACAGTCCCTGATGTTGCCTGTCCCTCACCATCGAGATTAACCAGTTTTACAAACGGACCTGATAGATATGCCTGTTCGGAAATTTTTTTAAATCACTAATCATAAACACTAAAATTTCTAATCTATGTCACAAATAAACGAAAGCGCCATTAAAACGCCGGGAGTTTATGTAAATGAAATTCCCTCGTTCCCGCCTTCCATAGCACAGGTTGCAACTGCCATACCTGCGTTTATAGGCTACACGCAAATTGCCCAGGATATGCGTGGAAATGATCTTACCAACAAGCCGACACGTATTACCTCCATGCTGGAGTATGAGCTGTATTTTGGTAAAGCACAGCCGGAAATTAATATTGTTATCAACTACGATCAAACCACTATTGGGAAAACCACTACAGACACTATTTCTATTGAGTTTGATGGCAACAAATCAAAACATAACATGCATTCGGCCGTTCGTTTCTTTTATGCAAATGGCGGAGGCCCCTGTTATATTGTATCTGTAGGGGCTTATACCGATATTGACAGTGGCGGGCTCGATCTTACAGACTTCTACGATCCCGGAACCGGCAACGGTTTGGAAGCGCTTGCCAAAGAAGATGAACCCACTTTGATTGTTTTTCCCGAAGGGCAGAGCATGCCGGAAAACAGTTATTATTCTTTGCTTAACCAGGCGCTGGCGCAATGCGGAAATTTGCAGGACAGGTTTTGCATAATGGATGTTTATGATACAGGTGAATCTTTAGTTACCAATAGTGATGTTACTACAGCTATTTCCAATTTCAGGAACGGTTTTGCCTCTGAAAGTAATAACTATGGCGCTGTTTATTTTCCGAACCTGAAAACAACTTATGCTTATGATTATGATCCATCATCAACTACCGTTAACCATACGGTTGATGGCGCTGCTGGCGTACTTGATGGCCATACGCTTGCTGAAATAGGCACATTGCCTGCACCTGCGTCTCCGCCAGATTCACCTCCTGCACCGCCTGCTTATTATAGCCTGAGCGCATACAATGCCATTAAACAGGCATTAAGTTCACAGTTTCCTGTTGTATTGCCGCCATCACCGGGCGTTGCAGGTGTATATGCTTCTGTTGATGCATCCCGGGGTGTATGGAAAGCTCCCGCAAACGTTGGATTAAAAGATGTATTTGCCACCACCTTCCAGATTTCCGATGAAGTGCAGGGTGATATGAATATTGATGCCACTTCAGGCAAATCCGTGAATGCTATTCGTGCTTTTACCGGCAAAGGCATTCTGGTTTGGGGCGCCCGTACCCTTGATGGCAACAGCAATGATTTCAGGTATATTTCTGTGCGCCGTTTTTACATCATGGTGGAAGAATCTGCGAAGAAAGCAGCCAACGTTTTTGTATTTGAACCGAATGATGGCAACACATGGGTTAAGGTACGCGCCATGATAGAAAATTATCTTACCAATTTATGGCGACTCGGCGCTTTGGCTGGCTCAAAACCAGAACAGGCATTTTATGTAAAAGTAGGGCTTGGCCAAACCATGACGTTTGATGATATTCTTAACGGCCGCATGATCGTGGAAATAGGCATGGCGCCGGTTCGTCCTGCAGAATTTATCATACTCCGTTTTTCACAAATACAACAACAGGCTTAATTAATAATCATTTAAAAAATCTTTCAAATAAAAATTAATCTATGGCAAACTATCCACTGCCCAAATTTCACTTTCAGGTTGAATGGGGCGGAACCAAAATAGGTTTTACAGATGTGAGCGGACTTGATATAACCAATGATATTATTGAGTACCGCGACGGCGCAAGCCCTGAATATCATAAAATAAAAATGCCGGGCCAGCGCAAGTTTAGCAACCTTGTTTTGAAGCGTGGCATCTTTAAATCAGATAATGAGTTTTATAACTGGTTCAACACGATCAACATGAATACCGTTGAGCGCCGCGACATCACAATTAGCCTGCTGGATGAAACACTTAACCCCGTAATTGTGTGGAAGGTTAAGAATGCATGGCCAACAAAAGTTACATCAACCGATCTTAAGGCTGATGGCAACGATGTTGCGATTGAACAACTGGATCTTGTACACGAAGGGTTAACCATACAAAACGATTAATGCATGTTTGAATATCCTTTTGTTGGATTTCATTTTCTGGTAGTATTTGAAATTTTTCCGCAGGTGCCAAACGATTTTCGTTTCCAGGAAGTAACAGGTTTAACGGTTGACGTAAACCTCGATACTTATAACGAAGGCGGTGAGAACAGGTTTGTGCACCGTCTTCCCGGAAGAACAAAATATGCTGACCTCATTCTGAAACGCGGGATGACGCTTGTTTCAGGCGTTACAGCCTGGTGTATTGATGCTATACAGAATTTCAATTACCAGCCGACAAACATGTTGATATCGCTTTTAAATGAAGATCACCTGCCGGTTTCATCGTGGTACATTAAAAATGCAATTCCTATCAAATATGATATTTCGGGGTTTAATGCAGAACAAAATCATATAGTAATTGAATCGCTAACCTTACGGTATGAATACTACACTACGCTTAACCTTTCAGCAGCCGTAACAGCAGGTATCAGCGCTGTTGGCGACCTGCTTGGTGGCGGCAGCGCAAGTGTAAGCATTTCGGTACCATGATAATTTCAGCAGGGATTTTATAACATACAAACTTCAGGCATGCCTATTGAAATTCGTGAACTGCAAATTAAAGTTGCCGTTCAGCAAACACCTCCTTCACAACAGGGAACAAGCAGTGCTTCTTCCTCCCCGGCAGCAGATAACGAAGCTGTTGTAGCGGCCTGTGTGGAACAGGTGCTTGAAATTTTAAACGAAAAAACGAACGCTGATGAGCCTTGGCCAGTTACAGAAAATGACGCTTGTTGCTTATACAGATAACACCTTTCAAACAAAGGTGCCTGGCCTGCTTCCTTATGAGGTTTTAATAAACCCCGAAAGCTATACAATAACGTATGGCACGGCGAGCTCAGATCAAACGGCGCAAGGCAGCAGTGAAACGCAAAGTGCATTTCGTAACAGGCTGGCGCAAACATTAAGCTTTAAATTTTTGTTTGATGGCACAGGTGTTATTAAAAAAGATGAAGGCTTATTGTCGGGGCTTGCATCCGGTCTTGCCATACCGGGTTTAAATGCCAATCCGCCTGATGTGGCACAAATGCTTTCTGATTTTAAGAAAGTGGTGTACGATTATAACAGTGAAACGCACGAGCCGCCTTATGTGCAACTGCAATGGGGCTTGCTGCTGTATAACTGCAAGCTGAAAACAATGACCATCAATTTTAAATTGTTTAAGCCTGATGGCTCACCGTTGCGCGCAGAAGCAGATTGCAGTTTTGAAGGCGTTATTGATGAAAAGAAACTGGCCGGAATCGAAAACAGGCAGTCACCCGATCTTACACATATACGCACAGTGCAGGAAGGCGATACTTTATCGCTCATGTGTTATCGAGAATATGGCGACAGCAAATATTACTACCAGGTTGCGCAGTTTAATAATCTTGTTGATTTTAAAAATTTAAAAACGGGAGCAAAGTTATTGTTCCCGCCATTAGCCAATAATTAAGCAATGCCTTTAAGCCAATCATTGCCAGGTACGCAGCAAACAGATCTTGTAACTTTTACGTTGAAAGTTAACGGCGCTCCTTTAAGCACGCAGTACCAGGTTGCATCCATTTCCGTATCGAAGGAAGTGAACAAGATACCATGGGCAAAACTGGTAATATTTGATGGTAATGCATCAGAACAGGATTTTGCCGTAAGTAATGAAGCCACATTTGTTCCCGGAACAGAAATAGAAATTAATGCAGGTTATCATTCAGATGAAACGCTTATTTACAAAGGCATTATCCTTAAACATAGTTTGAAAATACGAAATGACCGCTCACCGGTGCTGATGCTGGAATGCCGCGATAAGGCCGTTGCCATGACAGTGGCAAGAAAGAACAAATATTTTAATGATACAACAGACAGCGATGCTGTTGAAACGATTGCCGGCACTTACCAGCTTGATACAGACATTGAATCAACCAGCGTGCAGCATGAAGCCATTGTTCAATACAATTGTACCGACTGGGATTTTATTGTTTCGCGCATGGAAGCAAATGGTAAACTGTGTTTTATTGATGGCGGAAAGCTTACAACAAAAAAACCCGATTTTTCTTCGGCAACTGTGCTTGATGCTGTATTTGGCGCTACAATATTTGAGTTTGATGCGGACCTTGATGCACGCAATCAATATCAAAGCCTGAAGGCGAAAACATGGGATTATTCAAACCAGGCTGTGACGTCTGTTGATGCCGCAGAACCCGGCTTTGAAGAGAACGGAAATATTCCAGGCAGCGACCTTGGTAACGTTTTAAAGATCGCTGAATATGATTTGTTTTCAGGAGAAGATATTACGGAAACAGAACTGCAAAGCCTTGCCGACGGGCGTTTGCTTAAAGCCCGCATGTCGCGACTGAGAGGCCGTGTACGTTTCAGGGGATATGGACAAATAAATCCGGGTGATTTAATAAATATTGGTGGAGTGGGAGAGCGGTTTAACGGTAAAGTGTTTGTATCAGGCGTTCGTCATGAAATAGTAAACGGTGTTTGGACAACCGATGTTCAGTTTGGCTTAACCAATGAACCATTTACCAATCAGCCGGAAGTAAATGCACCGCCTGCAGCAAATATGCTGCCCGCCATACAGGGTTTACAGATTGGCGTAGTTACTGATCTTGAGAATGATCCAAACAGCCAGGACAGAATCCGTGTTCGCCTGCCGATTATTGATGCTAATGAAGATGGTGTTTGGAGCAGGATTGCCTGTTTGGATGCAGGCAATAACCGCGGTACTTTCTTCAGGCCGGAAATAGGCGATGAAGTGATTGTTGGTTTTTTGAATAATGATCCGCGTAACCCGGTTGTGCTGGGTATGGTTAACAGCAGTTCAAAACCGGCGCCGTTACAAGCTGCCAATGCCAACAATGAAAAAGGATATGTTTCGCGCAGCGGCATGAAAATGATATTTAATGATGATGAAAAATCTTTAAAAATAGAAACACCAGCCGGTAAAAAAATTACTATAAGTGAGTCTGATAATATAATGAAGTTTGAAGACGAGAACGGTAATAAAATTTCAATGGAACCAACTGCGGTGAGTATTGAAAGCGCCGCCAATATGAGCCTGAAAGCAGGTGGCGATTTAAAAATAGAAGCCGTGAATATAACGCTTGCTCCTTCTGCTAATTTTTCGATGAGCGCAGGGGGCGCATCGCTTAGTGCAGGCAGCGGCAGTGCTAAAATGTCGGCACCATCTGTTACGGTTGAAGGATCAGGCACAACTACGATAAAAGGCGGTGTGGTGATGATTAATTAAAAGTTCACAAGTTAACGAGGAAACCGCTGCCATAGATTACATCAGTACAAGGGAATGATTCGCCGGGACGGACTGCCATGAAATATTATAGTCGGAGATATAAATAAAAAAGACAGCGTAGCTGGCTTGAAAAACACAAATTTAAACCTATGGCTTTAGCTGCGAGAATTTCTGATATGCATGTTTGCCCCATGTTTAACGGGCCATCGCCGCATGTTGGTGGGCCGGTACTTCCGCCGGGCGCACCCACGGTTTTAATTGGTGGCTTACCTGCGGCCTGTGTTGGCGATATGTGCGTGTGTGCAGGGCCACCGGACAGCATTGTAAAAGGTTCGGCTACAGTTTTAATTGGTGGTAAGCCTGCCGCAAGAATGGGCGATACAACAGCACATGGAGGAACGATTGTAGTGGGCTGCCCCACAGTAATTTAGGAGGTTAATTATGAACACATCTTTTCTTGGTACAGGCTGGAGCTTTCCGCCGGCATTTAATAACGCTGCCGGAACAGTAGAGTTAACAAGCGATGAACTGGATATACAGCGCAGCCTGCAAATATTGCTGGCTACAAAAAAAGGCGAACGTGTAATGCAGCCCGATTATGGCTGCAACCTTGATGAAATGGTGTTTGAGCCAATGACGACAACATTTAAAACTTACATCAGGGAAATGATACGCACAGCAATTATTTACTATGAAGCGCGTATAAACCTGAACAACGTTACGGTTGATGACAGCCGGCAAACGGAGGGTGTGATTGTTATTGCACTGGATTACACCATAAGAACCACCAACTCGAGATTCAATTTTGTTTATCCTTATTACATAAACGAAGGAACTGAATTAAGCTAATGGCAAATACCTGTTTAGATAATAACCTTTTGGCATACAGCGGCACCAGCCAGTTGCAGCGTATATTGGATGCATTGGCTGCCAGTTATGCACCGGTTGACGAAAGAACGGCTGCCGATCTTATTTTGTTTGCCAAAAATTATGCTGCTTACTTAAATTATTATGCTGCCAATAATGAAGTTGATGGCAACTGGCAGCCTTTTATGGGCAATGACCCTGCTGTAATAATTGCGGCTATCACTAACTGGAAAACAAAAGATTTTATTCCATATACGGATTATGTAACTGCTACGCTGCAATCAGAAACAAATAATACAGATGCACAAAACCTGTTTAAAACATTATTCGATTTTGCATTTACATTAGCCACGCATCTCGATAATTATTTGTTTAAGTTAACAAATGATATTCCATTTAAAGGGTATTTAAGTATTGCTATTGCATCAAATCTTTCATTGCCGTTAAATGCTTTATGGCAATACTATAATGATTTTAAAGCAAGCGGATTAAATCTTATTAATGAAAGTGTTGATTATGTTG
>JAEWJV010000207.1 GCA_023386395.1 Bacteroidota bacterium | reverse complement strand
GGCCTATCTTAATGATGTATTACAGAATTACAATCAGCATCAGCCGCATTATGCTTTGTACCTGGCTTTTTTAAGGCTGTTCCAGGTTGCCCAAAACAAAGTAAATAACTATACACAGGAGCACCTTGATTTTTATTATAAAGCAGTATTAAGGTTAAGTAATGCTCCGTCTGTTCCTGATTTTGTTCATCTTTTATTTGACCTGCAAAAAAATACGCCGGATCATATTCTTAAAAAAGGCACCGCATTTAAAGCCGGCAAAGATGATAAGAACAATGATCTCTTTTATACTTTAACCGACGATGTTGTATTGCACCAGGCAAGTGTGCAATCATTAAAATCGCTGTATCTAAACAAAAATAGTTCCGGCGGTTTATACGCTTCTCCTGTTGCCAATTCTGATGATGGTAATGGCGCTAAATTATTAAGCGCAGATAACTCCTGGCCTGCATTTGGTGATACGGGCAAGATAAGCAAGGCCAATACAGGTTTCGCTATTGCATCCAATACTTTATATCTTAATGAAGGCGCCAGAACAATTAATATCACGTTTGTTTGCCAAAGCATGGCCGGTGTATCTGTAGCTGATCTGTCAGGCATATTCAGCGTTCAGTTTACCGGAAAGAAGAACTGGTACACGGCAGCATCTTATACGCCAACTATAAACGGCAACAGCTTTACATTACAGGTTAGTTTGGATGGCGATGTGCCGCCAATAATTCCTTATTCACAAAAAATACATGGCGGCAATTTTACACAGGCCCTGCCAATGGCGCAGGTAACGGTTACCAATTATAAGTCTTATCAAAAAATAAAATCACTCATTATAAATGCTGTGCAGCTAAAAGTAACAGCATCAGTAAAAGACTTAAGCCTGCAGAATAATGATGGTAAAGTAAATACGGCCAAACCTTTTAAAGCTTTTGGAGAATTCCCTGAAAAAGGCGCTTCACTTATAATCGGCAATAAAGAAATTTTTCAAAAACCGCTTACGGAATTGGTATTGCATATTGACTGGCAGGATTTGCCTGGTTTCACTATTAATGCAAATATCAGTGCCTTAAAACAAGGCAAATGGACAGATGCCATTGATGATGATTTTGGGTTAAGAACAAGACAGATAACCATCAACAGAAGTGTATTGAATTTTGCACCGGTCCTGGGGCTGCAATCATTTACAGCCTCATCTTCTTCGCCCTCTCTTTCTTCTTCATCTGCTGCGCAGTCTTCTTCAGTATCACTAATGTCAGATACTCCGGAGTTTGAGTTTTTTGATTCAAACCTGTTTGCACAGGAGATGTTTTTTGATTTTGTAGATGAGTTTTACTTTTTTGATTATGCGCCCAACGTATCTATAAATGGTTTAGAGAAAGTGCCTGTTTCGTCAACAGATTTTACACCCAATGCAGATTACGCCATTACTTCAATTGACGGATTTATAAAAATCGTGCTGGATTCTTCCGATTACAGTCTCTCCACTTTTTTATCAAATGTTCAGAACTCCATAAAAAATACAAGCACAAAAATTACTGAAACAGATAATGGTGATGGTTCAAAAACCACTACTTATACGGTGAACCCACCAGCCAATGTTCCTTTGCCGCCGTCTCCGGTTATTAAATCGTTATACATGGATTATACGACACAGGAAACAATTGCCTTCAATGAAAATACAACTGCCTCTTTTACTAACCGATCCAACTTTTTCTATCATATCGAGCCGTTTGGTTTCAGGGAAATGCATCCTTTTCTTATAACCGATGCATTAAGTTTTCTGCCCGTTTTTAATCTGGAAGATGGTATAGCCAAAGATGATGGCGGTGAATTATGGATTGGATTGAGTAAAGCTGGTGCATCGCAAACTTACTCTCTTTTATTCCAGGTAGCCGATGGTACATCTAACCCGTTGAAACCGATGACAGCCGTTAGCTGGTATTATTTATCTGCTAACAACTGGATTAAGTTTGAAAAGCTTAACATCACAGATCAAACAAATAACCTGACCCGTTCAGGAATTGTTATCGCTAATATTCCGCGCAATATTATTCCGGCAAATACACGTGCAGATAATAGCCTGTTATGGATAAAAGCCGTAGTGGATCACGACACCGATGCTGTTTGTAAATTAATAACGGTTACCACCAATGCTGCCAGGGCAACTTTTTCGCAGGATGCCTCCAAAAATATTTTCTTTACAAAAGCATTAGCGCCAAATATCATCAGCAAACCTGCAGTGGCAGATGCAGCGCTTAAAAAAACAAATCAGCCATATACTTCATTTGATGGCAAAACTGCTGAAACAAATGACCAGTTTTATATTCGCGTAAGCGAAAGGTTGCGGCATAAACAAAGAGCTGTTACCGGTTGGGATTATGAACGGCTGGTTTTACAGAATTATCCGCAGGTGCATAAAGTAAAATGCATCAACCATACAGGATTAATCACAGATAAATCCAACAACACAACTTACAGTGAAACACTGCCCGGCCATGTAACGGTAGTAACCATTCCCGATCTGCATAACAATACATCTGCTAATACGTTGCGTCCTTATACAAGCGTTGGGCTGCTTACTGAAATACAGCAATACCTTGAAAAGCTTAATTCAAAATTTGTACGGCTGCATGTTATAAACCCGCAGTTTGAAGAAGTGCAGTTTGAGTTTACGGTAAACTTTATGCCCAATCACGATGCAACGGTTTACAGCAACCAGTTAAGCATGGATATAGAACAATTTCTCACGCCCTGGGCTTTTGATAACAACAGCGATATTGAATTTGGCGGCACCATTGAAAAATCAGTTGTATTGAATTTTATTGAAGAAAGGGATTATGTGGATTATATAACCTGCTTTAAGATGAACCACATCATAAGAAGGGATGGTACGACCATACTCGAAATGTTGCCTGATATTGAAACCGCCGTTGCCAGCACCGCACGTTCCATTCTTGTTTCCTATAATGACGGTGTTACACGACATATAATTACTTCACCTGCAAATTGTAATTGCTGATGGCTGATGAACTAACCATATTAAGAACGCCGCAACTCGATAACAGCCAGGATTATAATTTTCTGCGTGCAGAAGGTTTGAAATATATTGAAGAACTCGGCAGTAAATTATGGACGGATTATAACGAGCACGATCCCGGCATTACCATACTTGAAGCTTTATGCTATGCTATAACAGAACTGGGTTATCGCTCTGCTATGCCCATGCAAAACCTGCTCGCAGGTACCGATGGAAAAATGCCGGCATCACAGGCTTTTTACACAGCGAATAATATCCTCACACAATCACCATTAACCATTAATGATTACAGGAAGTTATTAATTGATGTAGAGGGCATACATAATGCCTGGTTTTTTACAGATGATTTTTATACGGAAGGCAAAACAGCTGTTCCGGCAGGTGAAGTAGCCATATATGCTGATTGTAAAAATGATACATTAACTTATGAACCAACATCGCAGCCTGTTTATCTATCCGGCCTGTATAAAGTGCTGGTTGATCTTGATGATGATTTGCAGTTTGGCGATTTAAACAACGGCGACATCATTATTTTAACGCCGGCTGTTACCGCTGTTGCACCTGCGCGTTCATTCAAGGCCGGCGCTGCAAGTCTTACCATTTCGTTCCCTGTTTGGGATGCGGATGATGTAAGCATGGATATATTAACCTGCGATGCAACAACCATAGCTGTTTCGGCTTTGCCGGATATTGATGATGAACACAGCGGCTGGACGATTAAAGCTTCTTTTTCCTGTAACACTAACGCTGCAGCAAATGTTGACGGGTTTATTACAGTTGACCTGCAACCTGCTGATGGAAAACTTACTAAAGAAGATATTATATCCTTCTTTACAACTGCTTTTACCCGCCAGGTAATTTATTTATATGCCCTGAAAATTCAAAAGGCGAAAAAAATTATTCAAACAGCAAAACGTGTATTGAATGCCAACCGGAATTTATGTGAAGATTTTATAAGTGTTGATACAGTTGAAGACGAAGAAGTGGCTGTTTGCTGCGATATTGATGTGCAACCTTCTGCTGATATTGAAGCCGTACAGGCAAAAGTGTTTTATGCCATTGAAGAATACCTGAACCCAACAGTAAAATTTTACACGCTGGATGAACTCGTAAATAAAGGAAAAACAACAGATGCCATTTTCGAGGGTCCGAAATTAAAGCATGGTTTTATTGATACAGGTGAGTTGGAAAAAACGCAGTTACGGCAGCAGATTTATACATCAGACATCATTAATCTTTTAATGGATATTGAAGGTGTGAATGCGGTTCGCAATTTCAGGCTCACCAAGTATGATGACAACGGCGAACCCGTGCCCAATCTTACAGGTAAACCCTGGTGCATGCCTGTTTCACTTTGGCATAAACCTGTATTCTCCGAAACAAAGTCAAAAATTGTTTTTTACAAAAACCAGTTTACATACATACCATCTTTAAATGAAGTAAGGGATATATTGAAGTGGCTGCATGCATTAGGTGTGCGTAATAAATTAAACGGTCATGCATTGGATATTCCATTGCCGCAAGGCGCATATATTCCTCTGGATTCATACACGTCTGTACAGCAGGTTTTTCCGTTAACCTATGGCATTAGCGCTGCGGGTTTGCCGCCATCTGCCACAGATGAGCGAAGGGCGAAGGCAAAGCAAATGAAAGCATATCTTATGTTTTATGACCAGTTGCTTGCTGATTTCTTCTCCCAGTTAAAAAATGCAGGTTCATTGTTTTCAACTGAGGATGTTGTTCAAACTTATTATGCACAATATTTAAATGCTATTCCCGACATAGAACCTGTATATAAAAAAGCAGGCATTGACATTCTGCTCGATGAATTATTGCAGCAGCAGGATTCTTCTGCAGTGCCATCCAATAGCTGGCAAAAATTATATGAAAGCAACGAAACTTTTCTCGACAGGCGCAACCGTTTTCTCGACCACCTGATGGCCCGTTTTGCAGAATCGTTCAACGATTATGTTT
>JAEWJV010000002.1 GCA_023386395.1 Bacteroidota bacterium | reverse complement strand
CTTCAGTATTTTCTTTATGACGATTTTGTTTTTGCTGGAGATTATACATTAAGCCGCAACAGGCTTTAACGGTGCAATTAATATTTCGTGTTTAAATTTGCCGCATGAGCAATTCAATAGAAACTTTAGTAGAGAATGAAAAAGATGCTGAACTAAGATCCATCGGTGAAAAAGTTTTAAATAACCAGCGCCTGCAGTTTGATGAAGGCGTGATGCTTTTTGAAAAAGCAACTTTGCCTTATGTTGGCGCGCTTGCTAATTATGTGCGGGAAAAATTGCATGGTAACAAAACTTATTTCAACCGTAATTTTCATATAGAGCCAACGAATGTTTGTGTTTTCTCCTGTAATTTTTGTTCTTACTCGAGAATATATGCGCACCGCGAAGAAGGGTGGGAGTTAAGCAAGGAACAGATGATGCACATTATTCAGAAATATGATGGTAAGCCTGTAACGGAAGTGCATATTGTTGGTGGCGTTCATCCCAAAATGAATTTATATTTTTTTGAAGACCTGCTGAAATCCATTAAGGCTCATCGTCCTGAATTGCATATAAAAGGCTTTACAGCCGTTGAGCTTGAATATATGTTCCGCAAAGCAAAGCTGAGTGTGGAAGATGGTATGAAACTATTGCATGAAGCCGGCCTTGATTCACTGCCCGGCGGCGGCGCAGAAATTTTTCATTCCGAAATACGCGAACAAATTTGTGCCGATAAAGTGGATGCTGACGGCTGGCTGCATATTCATAAAGCTGCACATAACCTCGGCATGCATACCAATGCAACCATGCTGTTTGGCCACATTGAAAAATATTGGCATCGTATTGATCACATGGAACGCTTACGTCAGTTGCAGGATGAAACTCATGGCTTCAATACCTTTATTCCGCTTAAGTTTCGTAATGGAGATAACGACATGAGCAATGTGCCCGAAAGCTCACTGATTGAAGATATGAAAGTGTATTCCATTGCGAGATTATATCTTGATAATTTCCCTCATCTCAAAGCGTACTGGCCAATGCTTGGCAGGCAGAATGCGCAATTGAGTTTATCTTTTGGCGTGAATGACCTTGACGGCACTATTGATGATACAACGAAGATTTATTCAATGGCAGGCAGCGAGGAGCAGACACCTGCTTTGTCAACAGCACAGCTGGTGGCGCTTATTAAACAGGTAAAACGCGAGCCTGTGGAACGGGATACTTTATATAAGGAGATAAAGAATTATGCTGAAGATGATGTGCATGAGCTTGAAGTGAATCCTTATTATAACTGATTTTAAAAGTGAATGGTGAGTCGTCAATCGGCAATCATGAATTAACATTGCACTAATTTGAAGACTTTGATATGAAAATTGCTATCATTAACGGGCCAAATCTTAACCTCCTTGGCAAGCGTGAGCCGGATGTTTACGGCAGCCAATCGTTTGAAGATTATTTTGAAACATTAAAAAAAAATTTCCCTTCGGTTGAATTTTATTATTATCAAAGTAATGTGGAGGGCGAACTGATAAACGAAATTCAAAAAGTTGGTTTTGATTACAACGGTATAGTTTTAAACCCCGGTGGCTATACACATACATCTGTTGCTTTAGGCGATGCTATCGCGGCCATAAAAACGAGGGTAATTGAAGTGCATATAAGCAATGTGCATGCAAGGGAAGATTTCAGAAAGCTTTCACATATTTCCGGTAAAAGCGTGGGCAGCATTTTTGGCCTGGGTTTAAAAGGTTATGAACTTGCAGTAGAATGGTTTGTTGATAACGCTTAATACGGGCATTGATTATTCAATAATAAAATTCCTCATTAGTATTTAGCCGCAGATGCACAGATTTTTATCTGTGCATCTGCGGCTGATTGCTTAACAGCCATTACTTCTTCGCAGGCCATTCTCATCTTTCTAATTATCCGGCAACAGCATATGTGTTGCGGGCTTCTGTTGCTGATGCATTTTTATTCCGCAGCATTTTTTCACGGGTAATATACGATACCGCAAGTATGCCGAGAAAGATTAAAGGAAAGGCTGACATAAAGCTGAAACCATCAACAACGGTGATGCTTATGGATGCGAAAATAAAATCGAAAGCAAAACCTGCATACGCCCATTCTTTAACGCGGTTGGGCACTTGCGGAATAATTAAAGCCAATGTACCAAGCACTTTAAAAATAACAAAGGCATTTCCAAAATACTGTGGATAGCCTAAATGCTGAATGCCTTGTTTGGCAAGCTCTGTCTGAGAAGTTAATGCCGGCATTACACCTTCGAATAAGAAGATGATGATAGTAGTGATCCAGTAAATTATCCTGGTGGTTTTTGATGTTTTCATGATCTTGTTTTTTATGTGTTTGTAATTTGTTTGTAACACAAAGTTGAAGATCAGGCACAAAATTGATGCGGTGTGAATGAGGCTGTTTTGGGGTTATTTGCGACATGCAATTATTGCCGTTTAAATGCTTGCCGTTGGCCCAATAACATGTTATCTGTTTAACTCATCCATCCTTAAAAAATAATCAGTATAATTGCTTTCATACAATTATTTTTCCAGGAGAAATACTATGATGAAAAACTATGTTTGCTTGTTGCTCGCCTGCTTGTTATGTACTTCAGTATGGAGTCAAAACAATTCACAGAAATTTGAATTTGTAAATTTTTCAAAGATTAATATCAATGATGATTTCTGGAAACCCAAGATTGATAAAGTGGCTACCAAAACCTTACCGGCTTGTATTTATCAGACAGAGATTGCTACAGCCCGCATCCGCAATTTTGAAAAAGTAGCACATAAAAAAGGAGAGAAACACGAAGGCATTTATTTTGATGACAGCGACGTATATAAGGCCTTGGAAGCAATAGCTTATTCATTAAAAACACATCCTGATACGGCTTTGGAAAATACGGCTGACAGGTGGATTGATATTATCGCAGCCGCCCAGCAACCTGATGGATATCTTAATACTTATTACACTTTAGGCGACATAAGCAAACGATGGACGGATGTTGAAAAACATGAAGATTATTGCGCCGGCCATTTAATTGAAGCCGCAATAGCTTATTACAATACCACGGGAAAAAGAAAATTACTTGATGTTGCTATACGTTTTGCCAATCATATTGATTCCACGATGCGGCTTGCCAATAAAAACTGGTTCAGCGGGCATGAGGAAATTGAACTGGCACTGGTAAAGTTATACAGGGTTACCAACGATGACCGTTATCTTAAACTGGCTTACTGGTATCTTGAACAAAGAGGCAAACGTTATTATGCTTATGGTACAAACTGGATAACGCCAGAATACTGGCAGGATGCGGTGCCGGTAAAAAAACAAACAGAAATAACCGGCCATGCAGTGCGGGCCATGTATTTATATACGGGTGCTGCCGATGTAGCTGCAGTAACAAACGATAAAGATTATATGAATGTGATGAAGAAAGTATGGGAAGATGTGGTGTATCGGAATATGTATATAACAGGCGGTATAGGCACCGGCGGAACCGCAGAAGCTTTTTCAACAGATTATGACCTGCCAAACGAAAATGCTTATTGTGAAACCTGCGCTTCTGTAGGCATGGTTTTCTGGAACCAGCGTATGTGCGAATTAACGGGTGAAAGCAAATACATTGATGTATTGGAAAGAAGTTTATATAATGGCGCATTAGCTGGCTTAAGCATCAGTGGCGATCATTTCTTTTATGATAACCCGCTTGCTTCCAGCGGCCAGCATAAGCGCAAAGAATGGTTTGGCACAGCCTGTTGCCCTTCAAATATAGCCCGCCTCGTTTCTTCAGTTGGCAATTACATTTATGGAAAGAGTGATGATGGTATATGGGTGAATTTATTCGTTGGCAGCAATACAGGTTTCAGGTTTGGCAAAAATGATGTAGCGTTCAGCATGCAAACTGAATATCCCTGGAATGGTAATGTAAAGATGACGATTGATACAAAAAAACCTGCAACATTCAACTTGAACCTGCGCATACCAGGCTGGGCAAAAGGAGAACCGGTGCCCGGCAATCTGTATAAATTTTCCAATACTATTAATTCTGCA
>JAEWJV010000605.1 GCA_023386395.1 Bacteroidota bacterium | reverse complement strand
GTATAATCCGCCTGCTTTAACCTTGTAACAGCATCTTTTGTTTGTTGTACCGCAATTGCTTTATCAATGTAATATTTTTGATTATCGCCCAGCGAATCCAGGTGAAGAAATTCGGCCAGGTAAGTTTGCTCCAGTGATTTTTCTGTTAAAGATCTTTCTCCCAGTTTGTCCTGTGAATATTCGTTGCTTAACTCGTAAAATGCGGGCGCAAAATCCGGGTATTGTTTTACCAGTTGCAGCAGGTTTTTAACAGCAACCTCTCTATCTGCCAGCAAAGCATTTGCAAACGTTGTTACAGCCGTTGCATTTGTTGAAAGCAATGCTTTATATTCCTGGCGCGCTGCATTTATACCTTCCTGCGATTTAAGCATTGATTGATAACTTAAATGCGGATCGATATAAGGCAAGTTGAATTTAAGATATTGCTTATACGATTTTTGTGCGTTTGCAAAGTCTCCACTTAATTCAAACATTTTAGCGCTGCGGTAATAGTCCTTTGGTGTTGAAGGATGCGTAATATTTTCATTGGAATTTTTTTTCCAAATACCTAAAGCTATAACCACCGCCAGTACCAACAATAGCGGCAATACCAGTTTACGGTTAAAGGCAAAAAGTTTTTTACGCAGGTTGATTGCTTTGATTAGCCTTTCAATATCAAATTTCCAGCGCGAATCTGTAATTTCTATTGCCTGCCATTTACACAAATCTTTTATATCATCGGGTAATGCACTGGCATCAGGCATGCGTGCGCCTTCAAGCAATACAGGAATTAATTTTACTTTTCTTTTAATAGCAAGACTTATCTCTTTGCGCACAAAATCATCAGTATTCTTTAATCGCCTGTTGCCTCCACTGTCTTTACAATCAAGCCAGGTATTACCGATTAATACAAGCAAATAGCGCGATTGGTCCAATGCCTGTGTAATTACCTCTGTGAAATCTGAACCTGTATTAATTTTTGTTACATCAATAAATATATTATCCTCTCCAAATTCCGATGCAAGCGCATCGGCTATCCGGCCTGCATAGCCGCTTGTATCCTCCCGCCTGTAGTTAATAAATATTTTAGAGGAGTCTTTCATATAATTTAACGAAAGCAATTTTGTACGGCTCTATTCACTTCCCATAAAAAACCGCACCGGTAATATGTGATGAAGCGCAGGTTATATTTCAAAGATAAACCACACTGTAATAAACATAGCTATAAACGACTGATTGTTTTTGCTTCAGCATATAATATTTTATATCCGTATACTATTGATCATTTAAATTATAGTATTTTCTGTTCATCAGCTTATGGCCCCAAAACAAAACCACGATTTAAAACGGATTCTTCTTATTAACCTGATTAAAATTATAATCAGCACAATCAGATAAATTTTATAAACGTGGTTCACACATTTACTCTCCTTCCACCACATCTCTTTTATTATTCTTCCTGGTACGGTTGGTTTCGGCGCCGCACATCTTTACAATCTTTGGCGTGAACTTGCCCACTACATCAACCAAAGCTTTCTGATGTTGCATCACCACTTCAATATCCTTGTAGGCAAATGGTGCTTCATCTAAACCGCCGCCAAGCAATTTTACATTGTGTTTGGCGAGTTCTTCTTTGAGTGCATTGTGCGTAATGTTTGCCATGGCTTGTGTGCGACTCATCTTTCTGCCAGCGCCATGCGATGCGGAGTTGATGCTGGCTTCTTCACCTTTGCCTTTTACAATAAAGCCGGGCGCCGTCATACTGCCGGGAATAATACCCAACACATTTTTACAGGCAGGCGTGGCACCTTTGCGATGCACAATCACTTCTTTGTTATTGTACATTTCTTTCCATGCAAAGTTGTGATGATTCTCCACCATCGTTACGGGTTTGCGACCTAACTGCTTTGCAATTTTATTATGTATGATGTGATGACATGCGCTTGCATAATCACCTGCAAGGTTCATCGCATTCCAATATTCGATGCCTTCTGCTTCATCTAATGAAAGCCACGCAAGGTTTGCAGCTTCTTGAGGTAATCTTCTTTTGTGTTTTGCAATCTTTGTGTAATGCTGCGCAATGTTGGCGCCCAATGCACGTGAACCACTGTGCGTTAAGAAACCAACATACGTGCCTGCGGGAACATTCAATGTTGCATCTGTTGCAGGCACTTCAATAATACCAAACTCTGCAAAGTGATTACCACTTCCTGATGAACCCAATTGTTTCCATGCACGACCATGCAAACCTTTCAACAATGGCATTTCGAAAAACAATTTATTGTCCATCACTTCATGTTCTTCTGCCTGCTGAAACTGTGCGCCGCTTCCAAACAAAGTAGCTTCACCAAGTTCACGTATAAAGAAAGCTTCACGTTGCGTAAGATCTTTTATGTCGATATCAAAAATGCTTAAACACATACGGCAGCCAATGTCAACACCAACGCCATACGGTATCACGGCGTTCTCTGTTGCCAGCACACCACCGATGGGCAAACCATAACCATGATGCGCATCGGGCATTAATGCACCGGCAACTGCTACCGGTAATTTGGCGGCGCTATACATTTGATGCAAGGCGCCTTGCTCAATACAATCTGCACCAAATATGTTGAAATGCACACCTTCATTGTTTAACGAGACCTCACCCAAACCCTCTCCAAAGGAGAGGGCTTTAGGCAATAATTTTTCTGCAATGGGTTGCAGTGTTTCATGCGTTGCATAATCTTTTGGCGATTGTAATACCGCTTTTAAAATGTTAAACGCTTCTTCTTTTGTGTGATGTTTAAAATGTTTTTCCATCACGTTCATCGCTACCGGAATTACTGGGCTTTCGGGATAACCGATGGCGCGTAATTCTTTGGCGGATATTTTTAGTTTCATAACCCTAAATCCCTAAAGGGACTTTTTAAGTTTGTAAATAATTGTTAGTTGTTCTTTTATATCACTGGTTGTTTTTGTGGAGTGATTTTTTTACCAGCAATTACATTTCCTTGCTATAATCTTTTGCTTTATTAATTAGTGGCAACAATTCTAATGCTAAATCTTTCTGCTTATCAACCTTATTTTTTAAAAATATTAGAATTGAACAGAAAGACATAATAACTAAACCTTCTGCAATCCAGTTGTGTTTCTTTTCACACCTAACTTTGCCCTGAATATAAAAACATTCATGGCAACAACACCTCCGCAAAGCAGCAATATAGGAACCAAGCAAAAAGCACTGGAAATAAACCTCGATCCAAAGATATACGGCACTTTCGCCGAAATAGGCGCCGGGCAGGATGTGGCGGCTAATTTCTTTAAAGCAGGTGCATCATCGGGTACCGTTGCCAAAACCATGTCGGCTTACGACATGATTTTTTCAGATGAGATTTATGGCGCCGATGCAAAAAAACGTTACGTAAGCGAGAGCAGGCTTATAAAAATGCTCGGTAAAGAATATGGGCTGCTGATTGAACGCCTTCAAAAACAGCGCGGCCCTTCTTCCACATTTTTTGCGTATGCCAATACGATTACAGCGCTTAACTATCATAAAACAAATACCGGCCACGGCTGGATGGGCGTACGTTTTCAATTAGAATCAAATGGTGCTTACAATGATGTAGTGTTGCATGTAAAGCTGCTCGATAACGACAATAATCTGCAACAGCAGGCGGTGGGTATATTGGGCGTAAATCTTATTTATGCCTGCTTCCGGTATTATCAAAACCCAACCTTGTTTTTACTTTCATTAAGGGATGACCTTTCGAAAGACCGCATCCAGATTGACATGGTCCGTTTTGAAGGCCCGGATTTTATAAAGGTTGACAACAGGCTGATGAGCCTTCACCTGGTAAAGCTTGAATTTTCTGATGCTGCCGTGTTCGGCCCCGATGGAAAGAACCAGCAGCCAAGCGAAGTATTATATAAAAAACATATCATGGTAGTGCGTGGCCGTTTCAGGCCGTTGATTAATGTGCATATGGATATGCTTAAAACGGGTATAAAACAGTTCCTGGAAGAACCGGATGTTGATTCAAATAATGTGGTGGTGCTTACAGAACTTACCCTGCAGGCTTTAAAAGAACGCAATTCGAATGAGCTCGATGCCGATATAGATGAAAAGGATTTTCTCGACCGCGTTGACATTTTATGTTCGCTTGGGCAAACAGTGATGATATCCAATTTCCATGAATATTATAAACTGGTCTCTTACCTTTCAACCATCACCAAACTTAAAATGGGCGTGGTGCTGGGCTATCCTAATCTTGAATATATTTTCTCTGAAGAACATTATACCAATCTTCCGGGCGGCATACTGGAATCATTTGCAAGATTGTTCAGCCGCAATGTGAAGCTGTTTATTTACCCCACCATGCGCAATGGCATCATTCAAAACTGCCTGCAGTTTCAGCTCCCACCACATATAATCGACCTTTATCATTATCTCCTTGCCAATAATAAGATCGAAGATATTCCCGATTACAATAAAGACAACCTGAATATTCAGCCGGATAAGGTGCTTGAGCTCATAAAAGCAGGCACTCCCGGCTGGGAAGAATTTGTGCCGGATGAAGTGGCTGCAATGATAAAAAACCGCTGCCTGTTTGGTTATCCCTGTGAAGTGAAACCGGCAGAGTAAGTGTAAATTTTTCGGTTTTTACATCACCATAATATTATTTGCCGGAATAAATACATGATGATTGAAAATTTAAATGCTTCCCTTAAACCCCCGGTATCATGCCACGCTGATGCAGAAGTTTATCACTTCATTATGCAATCGGTTGATTTTTTTAGGTAAACTGCCCGTTCCTATCTAAAAAATCCTTTACTTTAAAGCCTATAAATATTTATTAATTAAAGCCATACGATGAAAAAAACGATTTGCCTTGCATTGCTTGTTGCTTTCATTTCTTACACGCATGCCCAACAAATTACGCCTACACCGGAACAGGTAAAAACGCTTACTTCAAAATGGACGGGAGAACGCTTTGCAGATGGCCGTCCCAAAACATCAGACCGTCTTCTGGAGCGTTTAAAAAATGTGTCGCTCGAAGAAGCCTGGGGATACCTGCGCAACAAAGGTTATCAAAATCAGTTTGAAGGCGACTGGACAATTATCCGTCCTGATAGTGTAATGACGGGCCGCGTGGTTACTGCCCAATATATGCCGCTGCGCCCGGATTATGACAGTGCCATTAAAGCCCAAGGCAAAAGCCAGGGGCGCATCGGCTCACCTAACTCATGGCCGATAGATGTGCTGCAAAACGGTGATGTATATGTTGCCGACAGCTATGGAAAAATTGTTGACGGCACTTTAATCGGCGATAACCTGGGCAATGCCATTTATGCAAAGTCGCACCGCGGTGTAATATTTTACGGCTCTGTGCGCGATGTGGAAGGCCTCGAAGAAATACAGGGATTTAATGGTTGGATAAAAGGCTATGACCCTTCTTACATTCAGCAGATGATGCTGGCCGGCATTAATGTGCCCATCCGCATTGGCCGCGCCACCGTAATGCCCGGCGATGTAGTATTGGCAAAAAAAGGTGGCATTGTATTTATACCGGCACAATACCTTGCAGACCTCGTGTTGAATTCCGAATTTGTAATGCTGAGAGATGACTTCGGCCACCAGCGCCTGCGTGAAGGCAAATACACACCGGGACAGATAGACCAGCAATGGACGGATGATATTAAAAAAGATTTCCTGCAATGGCTGAGTGCACAGAAAGACCTTCCAATGACAAAAGAAGAACTGGATAATTATATGAAGGAACGGAACTGGTAGCCTCTCCCAAACCTCTCCCGAAGGGAAGGGGCTTTACACCAAAATTTAATAAACCATTTCAATAATCACGCTCTTTGAAATCCTTCCCTTCGGGAAGGATTTAGGATGGGCTTCTTAAAACATTACCAATATGACTCCTGCACAAAAAATTCTAACGAAGCTTGGTTTAAAAGAACCGGAAAACAATGAAGCAGTTATTCAGCAAGAGCTGCAGCAACATGAAAATTCACGCCGCTCCTTTTTCAAAAAAACAGCTATGAGCGGCATTGCACTCGGCGGCGCTTTTATGTTTTCACCGGTGGAAGAACTGGTAGCGCAAAGCACCCAGAAAGTAAACCGCAATTCAGCGCCATCTGAACTTAAAATAACCGATATGCGCTATTGCGTTACCACGGTTTTAGGCAGAACAGCTATCATCCGCATAGATACCAACCAGGGTATTTATGGTTTAGGTGAAGTGCGCGATGGCGCCGATGAACGTTATGCGCTTATGCTTAAAAGCCGCATACTCGGCATGAACCCGTGTAATGTGGAACAGATATTCAAATTCATAAAACAGTTTGGCGGGCAAAGCCGGCAGGCAGGCGGCGTTTGTGCGGTAGAGATGGCCTTGTGGGATATTGTTGGCAAGGCATATAACGTGCCTGCATGGCAATTGCTGGGCGGGCGGTATCGCGATAAAATCCGCTTATATGCCGATACGCCGGAAGCAGGTTCCCCGGAAGAACAGAAAAAATTAATTAATTACCGGTTGAACGAACAGGGCTATACCTGGCTGAAGATGGATTTAAGCATTAATGAACTAAAAGGCGTTGAAGGCGCGGTTGTAAATAATAAATTTTGGGAGAACAGCAGGGGCGATTTACAACAGTGGGGCGATATGAGCAACCCCATGTCGTATGCCAATACAGCACATCCTTTCACTCAAATACAAATAACGGATAAAGGCCTGGATGAGCTGGCTAAACTGGTTGATAATGTACGCAGCATGGTGGGTTACAGTATACCATTGTCAACAGACCACTATGGGCACTTTGATGTAAACAATGGCATCCGTTTGGGCAAACGCATGGAGCAATACAGGCTGGCCTGGCTGGAAGATGTTATTTCATGGGAATATACCGATCAATGGAAAACTTTATCGGATGCACTGGAAATACCCTGTGCAACCGGGGAAGATATTTACCTGCTAAAAAGTTTTAAACCACTGATAGATATTCATGCAGTTGATATTGTGCATCCCGATCTTGCTTCATCAGGCGGCCTTCTTGAAACAAAACGCATTGGCGATTATGCGGAAGAACATGGCGTTGCTATGGCCATGCACCAGGCCGGCACACCTATCTCTTTTATGGCAAATGTGCATTGCGCTGCAGCCACGCAAAACTTTTTAGCGCTTGAACATCATTCCATTGATTTGCCCTGGTGGGAAAGCCTGGTTAAAACTACCGATGGAAGGCCACTTATTACAAAGGGCTTTGCCAATCTTCCGCTTACAGCACCGGGTTTGGGTATTGAACTGAATGAAGAAGTAGTGAAACAGCATCTGCATCCCAAGGATAAAAGCTATTTTGAACCTACTCCGCAATGGGATGACAAGCGTTCGCATGACAGGATATTCAGTTAGGCCAACTCCCCAACTAATAAAGGGGCTTTTGGTACACCGAAATATTTTTTAAACATATTTAATCACGAAGCCTTCTTGCCCCTCTCCAAAAGAGAGGGGCTGGGGTGAGGTCAACACATGAACAACACAATTGCGCCATCACGCTGGTATCGTTTAATTCCCGTAGCATTCATTACTTATAGCTTAGCATATTTAGACAGGGCTAATTTTGGTTTTGCAGCCGCCGGCGAAATGGCGCATGACCTTGGCATTACCGCATCAACCTCTTCTTTATTGGGATCGCTCTTCTTTCTGGGTTATTTCTTTTTTCAAATTCCGGGAGCACATTATGCAGCCAATAAAAGTGCAAAGAAATTAATATTCTGGTCGCTGATAGCCTGGGGAGCTCTTGCTGCCGCAACAGGTCTTGTAAGTAATATTACCATCCTTATCATTATAAGGTTTATGCTGGGCGTTGTAGAAAGCGCCGTAATGCCCGCGATGATTATTTTATTAAGCCGCTGGTTTACCAAACAGGAACGATCAAGGGCCAATACATTTTTAATACTGGGCAATCCTGTTACCGTTTTATGGATGTCGATTTTATCGGGTTATTTAATTCATTCCGTAGGCTGGCGCTGGATGTTTATACTGGAAGGGTTGCCCGCCATTGTATGGGCCTTCTTCTGGTGGAAGCTGGTAAATGATAAGCCGGCTAATGCCAACTGGCTCACAGACGAAGAAAAACAGGCGGTTGAATCGGCCCTTCAAAAAGAACAGCAGGGCATAAAGCCTGTAAAGAATTATGCAGCCGCATTCAAATCAAAAGCGGTAATTCTCTTAAGCCTGCAATATGCATTGTGGAGTATTGGTGTATATGGTTTTGTAATATGGCTTCCTTCTATCATTAAAGCAGCACCACACATGAGCATGATAGAAACCGGCTGGTTGTCTTCATTGCCTTATGCTTTTGCAATAATAGGCATGATAACAGTTTCCTATTTTTCTGATAAAACCCTTAACCGTAAAATATTTATATGGCCTTGTTTGCTTCTGGCTTCACTGGCTTTTTATGGCTCTTATTTGGTTGGTACCAATAATTTCTGGATGTCATTCACCCTGCTGGTAATTGCCGGTATGATGATGTATGCACCTTACGGCCCTTTCTTCGCTATTATAACTGAAATATTACCGGCCAATGTTACGGCAGGCGCTATTGCCCTAATCAACAGTTTTGGAGCGTTGGGTTCTTTTGTTGGTTCTTATATTGTGGGCTACCTAAACGGAACTACCGGCAGCTTTGGCGCATCGTATATTTTTATGGCTGGCTCTTTATTTATATCTGCGATTGTTACAATTATTACGATAAAAAAGAAAGAGTAATTGAAAGAAGTGATAATAAACTATCGGCCCGATTCTGCGCTATGATCAAATGGCTTCATTAATTGATTAGTGGTAATGCATGTTAAGCAGAATCAATTTTCCTTTGCTTAAAATTACTGCTAAGAAAAAATACTTACTGGTCATTGCTTTTATTATAGCTGCTTTTTATGATGCCAACAGCCAGGCTTTGCGTTTGCCGGGCAATACC